>JAQVLN010000037.1 GCA_028704155.1 Desulfitobacteriaceae bacterium | reverse complement strand
TTCATAACACCAGAAATCAATTTTGCACGTCTTAAAAGCCACAATATATAGTGTTATAAATATGCCATTTGTACTAAATACGGACATCAACTTTCAGTGAAACTACTTTTGCAACAGGCTCCTAGGGGCGTATCATTATGGTACGGTGGCACGGAATTCTTGAACTATGGGCAGCAATACCCAGCTGGAACAGCTTTAAACCTTCACCCTTTGCTTAACGGTATTACCTTGGCATTGGGAGCCATTATTGGCGCAGTGTTAGTTATTTTCTTTGGTGATCGCCTACGTGTGTGGTTGCTAAAGAAAAAGGGGAAGGGTAAAATGAACCAAGGACGAATTTAAAATATGTGAGAAATACAGGGTGATAGGACTTGGATGGAGTATTGGTATAGTGATTTGGACTATTCTACTGACCACAATTAGCACTTTGGGATTTGAAGCAATTCTTTCATGACGTTTTATGCATCAGAGAGGAATGATTATAAGGATGAAGAGTTTAATAAGAAAGTATTTGTATTTCATTTTAGCCGGTATAACATATTTGATTATTCATGAAGGAGTTCATCTTATACAAGCCCTGATCTTTGGCATCTACAAAGGCATTAATGTACTTCCATTAGGTATAGAGATTAAAATAATGCAGCCACTTACAATTGGTGGTATTAAACTTGCTGCGTTTTCTGGCCTTAGCAGTGTGGTTACAGTATTAATAGGATACGTCTTATTTGTGCTTTCTCCTAAAATACTTAAATTGAATAACCAGCCGGTAAAGAACTATATGTACTATGTGACTTTTATTTTTTTGTTGCTGGACCCGGTATACATTTCACTGTTATCTTTTTTTGTAGGTGGAGATATCAACGGTATTGCTTTAGGATTAAATATCCCCTACATGACCGTGAGAGGAATTTATTTTGTTATAGCAGTTTTTAACACTTATTTAGTCTATAAAAAGTTATACCCTACTTATGTAATAAAAAATAAGAGCTGATCATTATGTAACTCAACTTTCGCAGCTCCAATCAGTAAGATAAACCCTGATATAGGCGGGCAGAGCCATAATCCATTGTTGGAGTTGACTTTTGATTAAACTTGATAACTTCTTTCCTGCTTCTCGGAAACATCATTAAGAATATCCAATAGCTGTTGTAGTACGATGGTCCAATCCAGTTCACTAACCTCATCACACAATACCGAGCATAGTCCTCCTAGGAGCCTGTTTCATAACACCAGAAATCAATTTTGCACGTCTTAAAAGCCACAATATATAGTGTTATAAATATGCCATTTGTACTAAATACGGACATCAACTTTCAGTGAAACTACTTTTGCAACAGGCTCCTAGGAGTCTGTTGTAAAACACCAAAAATCAATATTGCAAGTCTTAAAAACCACAATATATAGTGTTATAAATATGCGATTTGTGCTAAATATGGACATCAACTTTCGGAAAAACTACTTTTACAACAGTCTCCTAGGGGGCTGTTGCGAAACGAACAGAATAGTTCGATAAGCAACAGTCCCCTTTTGTATAAAAAATGTGGATCTGGTTTAATACATAGAGATCAAAACTTTTTATTAGATCAAGACGTCTATAAAGTATAAGGCAAATTACATACAGGTGAAAATCTAAAAGGAAGGGAGGAGCGTTCAATGAGGAAGAAATACTTGGAACAACAAATTGCCGAATATGTCGTTAAATATCAGGAAAATCATTACAGGTTAGCATATGGCTATGTTAAAAATGCGGATGATGCGTTAGATATAGTCCAGGAATCCATTTATAAAGCAATTGCAGCTATGGCTTCATTAAAAAATCCTAATTCTATAAAAACTTGGTTTTATAGAATTTTAGTTAATAGTTCACTGGATTTTTTGCGTAAGCGAAAGATGGTGGATATTGTAGATGAGCAAACTTTATCAAACTTAGGTTTAGGAACAGTCGACTGTTATAAGGACTTTGACTTTGACTTGCAAAAAGCATTAGAAAATTTACCTGACCGATGTCGTACTGTAATAATATTAAGTTTTTTGAAGACTTGAAAATAGAAGAAATTGCTGAAGTACTTAATGAAAATATTAATACGGTAAAAACCCGCTTATATAAGTCTCTTGGCAAGTTGCGGAGAGAATTAAATGATTGTAAGGAGGTGTCAAATTTTATATGGAAGACAGAAAATTAGAGCAGCTTAAAAAAGAGTATTTAGAGACACCTATTCCAGAAGAATTAGATTCTTTAGTAAAAAAAAACTTAAAAGAAAGCAGGGAGCATATGAAAAGAAAAAGCATTGTTAAAAAAACAAGTATTGCAGCGGCGTCGGTAGTAATTTTTGTGAGCTTGCTTACAGCAGGGGTCAATAGCAGCCCGATCTTAGCAACTACACTATTAAAAATACCGGTTATTGGTAGTATAGTAGAAGTGCTTACATTTGGCGAATATACAGTAAGTGAAGATAACTTTCATGCGAATATAAAAGTGCCTTCTATACAAGGCTTAGGTGACAAAGATTTAGAAGATAGTTTAAATGAAAAATATCTTACTGAAAGTAAACAGCTGTATGAAGAGTTTATGATTGAAATGGAAGATATACGGAAAAACGGTCAAGGCAATTTCGCTGTTGAAAGCGGTTATTTTGTAAAGACTGATACGGATAAGATATTATCTATCGGGCGTTATACACTTACTGTTAAAGCCTCAGGAGAAGAAAAACTCAAGTATGATACGATAGATAAACAAAATGAGCTTTTAATAACTTTGCCAAGCCTATTCAAAGATAATAGCTATGTAGAAATCATTAGTGAAAATATTAGAAATCAAATGAAAGAACAGATAAATATCGAAGAAGGTATAATTTACTGGGTAGAAGATGGTGAGTTTATTGATGCTTTTGATAAAATATCAGAAAATCAAAATTTCTATATTAGCAAAGAAGGAAAATTAGTAATTTCATTCAATGAATATGAGGTTGCACCCGGGTCTATGGGCATAGTGGAATTTATCATTCCAACAGAAATAATAGCTTATGTTTTGGTTAGTGATGAGTATATAAAATAGATTAAAAGTGTTCTGTAATTGTAAAAATTTGCGATTAGTCTTAACTAAAACCTTATTTAGGCCGGATTTCGTTGTTGTATTCGCGAGCTGCAAGAATTAGCTTTTTTGCAGCTTTTCTTTTTTCACAAGAGAAAACTACTATTGCTCTGAGAAGATGAGCTGTGCCGTTAGCTTAAAGCAAAAATAATAAAAAGCAAGAAGAAACAATTTATCCTGAAATGTGGGGAAATGCATCCTTGACAAATAGGCAGATAAAGTTTATTTTAATAATGAACGGAGGTTCATTTATGCAATATCTCAAAGATGAAATAAAAAGCAGCATCATTAGTGCCGCACTCGATGAATTTGAGGAAAAGGGATTTAATGATGCATCCATCCGAACCATAGCAAGAAATGCCGGAATAGCTACAGGTAATCTATATCGGTATTTTAACAGCAAAGAAGAGTTGTTTAATTACATTATGGAACCTGTATCTGAACGATTCACCGGACTAATTTTCGGTGATTTTAAAGCCGATGCCAATAATTTACCTGTTTTAGCAGACGTGGTGGACAAAATCATGAGTTTTTATGAGAAAGACAGCAGGGAATTTATGATCTTGTTGGATAAAAGTGAAGGTTCTGTCTATCAGAATTTAAAAGAAAATTTAATCGATCTAATCGAAAAGCGTATGAAAGAAGAGCTTAGGTCTAAACTGAAGGCTGAAGGAATTATCATTGCCGACGAATTTATTTTTCATATACTTGCCTCGATGTTAATCGAAGGTATTTTGCGAATCTTAAAACAGTGTAAGGGGGACGACAGGAGAATAAGGATACTGATCAGTCAGATGCTGGCTTTAAATCTAAATTATTTCGAGATCATGAAAAAAGACCCTGTTTTCAGCCGAAATCTCAAATAATATGCATATTTTTATACCCCAATAATGAACAAAGATTCATTATACAAATAAAAAGGAGCAACAAAGAGATGATAAAAGTATTGGAGAAGGTGAAGATGGAGAAGATGAAACCGAAAAAAGTGATTCCCTATCTGGCGATCATACTGTTAGTTATAACAGGCTTCATTTTCTTCCGCTATATGGATTCCTGGGCAGGAATCCAAAACGACCCACCGGTTTCTGGCGACAGCAAAACAACCGTGGAAGTTCGGAAAGCGGAAACTTTGACCATACTGCCGACGAGTACTTATGATGCCACACTTTTGGCTGGGGAAGAAGGCGTGGTTGGAGCGGAGGTACCCGGCAAGGTCGTGCAGATTTTGTTTGAAGAAGGGGAAATGGTCAAAAAGGGCACGCCTTTGATCGTTCTGGATAGTCAGGATCTGAATGATCAGCTGAAAGCCACCCAGGCCCAGCTGGCTGCAGCGCAGGCCACTTTGCCCAAAGCGGAAGCGAACATTGCAATCTCCCAGCGCAATTATGATAATGCCAAAGCGCTTTATGAAGCTGGAGCGGCAGCCGCCAACGATTTAAGCGATGCCGAGACTGCGCTTAAAGTTGCTCAAGCGGATCTGGCTGCTTTGCAGGCTAATATTGGGGCAGCCCAGAGCGGGGTCGACAGACTGCAGCATTCGCTGGCCAAATTGGTGATCAAAGCGCCGGCAGCCGGCTTTGTGGAAGATAAAAACGTCGCTGTAGGAGCGTATGTGGCTCCTGGAGCGCCGCTGGCCATGGTGAAAAACACCTCGACCATTCAGGCTGTAATTAAAATCCCGCAGGCGGATGCCGCCAAAATTAAGGTTGGTCAGAAGGCCAAAGTGAGAGTAAGTGGGGACAGTCAGGAATATGACGGGACTGTGAGTTATATCAGCGCGGCAGCCAGTATGGCTTCCAGAACTTTTATGGCCAAAGTGGAAGTACCGAATAAGGATAATAAGTTGAAAGCGGGTATTTATGCCAACGTGGATATTGTCAGCGGCAGTGAAGCATCCGTGCTCGTTATTCCGCTGAAAGCAGTGGCGGGCAGCGAAGGAAGCTATTATGTGTTTACGGATGATAACGGGGTGGCGCGCCGCAGCGCGGTGACGCTGGGCAAGACCTACGATGACCAGATTGAAATTAAATCAGGCCTCACTGAAGGCGCCGCCGTGATCTGCAGTAATATCAATGTGCTCCAGGACGGGGATCTCATAGTACCGGCAGAGCAGCCCACTGCGCCGGCTGAAGAGCAACCGCTTGCTGCAACAGCAGGGCACCCGCTTGCTGCAGTCACAGAGCTGTCGCTTGCCGCAGTCACAGGGCAGTCGCTTGTTGCAGCTACAGAGCAGGGGGAATAAAGATGCGTTTGACAGATGTGAGCCTTAAGCGCCCCACTTTTACGATAGTTATTATTATTGCTCTGATGGTGACCGGCGCGGCCTCGTTTATCGGACTGCCCATTAACGATCTGACCGAAGTCAATATGCCCATCGTTTCAGTTGTCGTGGTTCAACCGGGTGTCGCGCCGGACCAGATCGAAACCAAGGTGACCCGGAAAGTGGAGGATACGGTGGGACAGATCTCCGGCGTGGATGAAATCACTTCCACGGTAAGAGACAGTGTATCCGTTACGGTAGCTCAGTTTATTCTGGAAAAACCGGCGGACGAAGCGGTTCAGGAAGTGAAGGCTAAAATGGGGGCCATTCGCGGTGAATTGCCTCAGGATATCCAGGAACCGGTTGTCGCCGCGTATGATATGACAGCCCAGCCGATCGTGTCGCTGGCGGTTACCGGCACGGTCGGGGACAAACAACTTTCTGAGGTTGTCAACAATACGATCAGCGCGCGGCTAAGTACCGTGAAGGGTGTCGGCTCCGTCAATGTCTACGGCGAGCAGGAACGGGAGATCCAGATCCTGCTGGATAAGCAAAAAATGAATGCCTTAAGCATCACGGCCGCGGAAGTGGCCAACAGCTTAGGGTCGGATAATTTGGATATCCCGGGCGGCAAAGTCTCCGACGGCGAGCGTGATATAAGTTTGCAAACCACCTCCGGCATCCGAACTGTGGAAGATTTCGGCAAAATCCTGGTCGGGAAGCGCGGCGGGGATGAAATCCATGTCGGGGATATCGCCGAAGTGGTGGATGGCAGCAAAGAGATGGATAGCATCTCGATCTATAACGGTCAGAAGGCTGTCGGGATTGACGTTGTTAAACAGTCCGGGGCCAACACAGTTGAAGTGGCCGAGGCCATCAAACAGGAAATCGAAAATATCCAAAAGAACCTGCCTCAGGGAATTACGATCGACATTGTCAAGGATAACTCCTTGATGATTCATGAGCAGGTTACGAACGTGGAAAAAACACTGATCGAGGGATGCATCATCGCCGTACTGGTTATTTTCCTGTTCTTGGGCAATGGCGCCGGCACCCTCATCACCTCCCTGGCGCTTCCCACTTCGATTGTTGCCACGTTTATCATCATGAAGCTGATGGGTTTTACGCTTAATCTGATTACCCTGGTGGCTCTGGCGCTGTCTATCGGCCTACTGATCGATGACTCCATTGTGGTCATTGAAAATATCGTCCGGCACATGAAGATGGGCAAATCGCCGTTTCAGGCCGCCCAGGAAGGAACTTCAGAAATCGGCCTGGCGGTTCTCGCCACCACGCTGACCATTGTAGCGGTATTCTTGCCGGTGGCCATGATGAACGGCATTTTGGCGAGCTACCTGCGGGAGTTCGGGCTTACCGTCGCGTTCAGCGTCCTGATCTCCTTGTTTGTGTCCTTTACGCTGGTACCCATGCTGGCATCCAGATATTTAAAGGCCGGTGGGGAACATGGCATCACGATTAAGGGAAGTATCGGGAAATTTATATTATGGTTTAATCGCTTGTTCAATAAACTGGGGAAAATATACGCCGGGCTTTTGAAATGGTCCTTGAAGCACAGGCTGAGCGTCGCGTTCATCGCTGCGGTTTTACTGATCTCAAGCATCGCCATATTACCGTCTTTGGGCATGTCCTTCCTGCCGGCGGAAGACAAAGGCGAAATCAATATTCAGGCTTCGCTGGATTCCGGCTTGTCCCTGGAAAAAGCCGGCGCCATGGCCGGGGAAATGGAGGCGGCAGTTAAAGCGTTTCCGCAGGTTCTGTATACCTATGCCACTGTGGAAGGGGATCAGGTCTCCATGTATGTCAAAGTCACCGGCAGCGACCAGAGGGAAGAGCCGATCGAAGAGATTGTGGCCGGGATGAGAAGCAGCCTGCAAAAAATTCCCGGGCTTAGTTTTTCCATTACCGGCAACAGTTCGATTGCCACCATCGGCAGTGTCGGCCATGAGGATTTTGCTTACCATATTACCGGCCATGACTTTGAAGCTCTCCAGCAGTACGCGCAGAGGCTGAAGGCTGCTGTCCAGAATCTGCCGGGCGCCGCAGATGTCAACCTGAGCTATAAAACAGGCAGCCCGGAAGTACAGCTTCAAGTTGACCGGGACAAGGCGGAAGACCTGGGAGTCAGCCCGGCATTGGCGGGGAGTACCCTGCGCATTTTATACAACGGCGTTACCGTCGGACAATATGAGGAAAATGGCGAACGCTATGATGTGCTGGTGAAACTGAAGCCCGAAGACCGGCAAAGCTTAAGCAGCTTTAGCGGCATCTACATCCCGGGCAGCAATACGGAATATGACAATCCTATCCTTGTGCCGCTCACCCAGGTGACGGATCAGGTATTTATGACCTCCGCTGCGACCATCAACCGCTTTGACAAGGAAAGGGAGATTCAGATTTCTGCTAATGTAGTGGGCATCACCCCCGGGGATTTCGACAAAGCTTTCCAGCAAGCCGTTAAGGATATCGGCCTCCCCGCAGGCATCAGCTTAACTGCCACCGGTATCAATTCGCTGATGACGGAGGTTTCTGAGGGCATTGCTATCGCTCTGATCCTTGGCGCCGTGTTCATCTTCCTAATTCTGGCGGCTCAATTTGAGAGCTTTGTCGACCCGCTATCCATCATGTTCTCGCTCCCCCTGGCCATTATCGGTGCCGTACTCGGTCTCCTTGCCGGGCAAAAAGAACTCAGCTTCGTGGCAATGATCGGTATAGTTTTACTCATGGGCCTGGTAACAAAAAATGCCATCCTGCTGATTGACTTCACCCGGCAGCGCAGACGGGAAGGTGCGACACGCCAGGAAGCCATCCTGGACGCGGCGACTATCCGCTTAAGGCCGATTCTGATGACGACACTGGCCATGATTTTCAGTATGCTTCCGATCATTGTCCAAGGCGGTGCAGGAGCCTCCTTCCGTTCGCCAATGGCCTATGCGGTTATTGGAGGCCTGATTACCTCGACGCTGCTGACTTTGGTAGTGGTCCCAGTCATGTATACGTTTTTGGACGATGTAAGGAGCCGGTTTGGCAGGAAACACACCACAACTGACTCCTCTACCAAAACCAACTCACTTTCTGTTTAATAATTACCAACGAACTTCTCGGCGCAGTACAGAGTGGCTGCGTTTTTTTCTTAGCACAGTTCTTCAACTTATGTGTTCTTCCAAGACAGTAGGAGAAGAAAAAAGAGTAATTTGACCAGAGACTTGTTATATTGTGACAAGCTCTAATAATTCTGAAGGGATTTAGACTCTGACGGCGAAGTTTGTCCCAAATAAATTCTGGCTGTAGGAATAAGTTGATGATGTTTTCTTTGTAATACAGCTGGAGAAGTCAGGAGTGTGTATGATGTTTTATGTGAATAAGGGGAGTAATGAATGGCTTCACTTGGTGATCAGATAGGGTCGGTTGCTCGGAATAAGTAATTTTTGACGGTTATTTGGTTCGCTAGGACCAATTTGTATTATTAGCAGGATTTTCAGCTGAGTATAACGAAACTTTTCTTATAGAAGAATATTATATTCATTACAGAGAGAGGAAGGAAAATGACTTCATTTAAACAGCGCCTAGGTCAGGAGGGAGAAGATTATGCAGCGAATTTTCTTGTGGAAGCCGGCTTGATTATTATCAAAAGAAATTATCGCTGTCCCAAGGGTGAAATTGATATCATTGCCAGGGATCAGCAGGATTTAGTATTTGTTGAGGTCCGCACCAGAAGCTCGGAAGTTAGGGGCTGGGGCGAAGAAAGCATCACAGGGCTGAAGCGTCGGCGTTTGCAAAGTATTGTCAGCTATTTTTTACTGGAACAAGGATATAGGGCCTGGCCCAGGATGCGCTTTGATCTGGTGGCTTTGCGCTGGCAAGATGAAATACATAGTTGTAATTGGCTTAAAGCTATCTTTTAAAATTCTATATGTTCAATAAAATATATATATTTGGCAAATTTGAGAGCTGGGGGGGAAAGGAATGTTTGCAGCTGTTTTTGGGATGTCTGTAATTGGTCTTCAGGCACATCTCATCAGGGTTGAAGTTGATGTTTCCAACGGTTTACCTGGGTTTGAGATTGTCGGATTACCGGCTGCTGCAGTACGTGAAGCACGTGAACGTGTCCGCTCTGCTCTGCGCAACTCTGGCTTTCAATTTCCTTTGCAAAGGGTAACAGTTAATCTGGCCCCTGCAGATCTGCGTAAAGAAGGTTCGGGTCTGGATTTACCGATAGCGGTAGGTATTCTGATCGCTACCGGCCAATGCAGCGGCCGTTGCAGTCAAAACCATATTTTTGCTGGTGAACTGTCCTTGGAAGGCTTTCTGCGTCCAGTTCCGGGGATCCTGACAATGGCTGTTGAATTGTATAATAATCTGCAATTACAGGAAAGTTTCGGGACCAATATTCCAAAATTACTTGTCCCACCAGAAAATCTGGCAGAAGCAAGGCTTGTGTCAGGGATCAAAAGTTGTTGTTCCTTATCATTGACAGATTTGATCGGCTCTTTGGAGGGAAAAAAACAATTTGAAGATTGGCACGAAAGATCTTTAGCTCAGGAGACCGTAGATCAGCAAATTATTGATTGGGCAGATATTCGCGGCCAACAACAGGCTAAACGTGCTTTGGAAATTGCAGCCTCCGGCGGACATAATATCTTGCTGGTAGGACCGCCCGGTTCGGGAAAAACACTTATGGCCAAGGCTTATGCCGGAATTTTGCCTCCTTTGAGTAAAGAGGAAAGTATGGAAGTAACTCAGCTTTACAGTGTGGTAGGCTTATTGGGGCAGAGAGGCAACCTTATCGAGGAGCGGCCTTTTCGAAAACCGCATCATTCAGCTACACTTGCCGGAATAATTGGCGGTGGCAGGGACCTAAGGCCGGGGGAATTAAGCCTGGCTAATCATGGGGTATTGTTTCTGGATGAACTGCCGGAGTTTCCCAGGTTGGTCTTGGAGTCTTTGCGGCAACCTTTGGAAGATCGCCGGATTGTTATTACACGCCAAAAGGGAAGTGTTCAATATCCTGCCCAGGTTAGCGTAGTGGCAGGTATGAATCCCTGTCCTTGTGGTTTTTTTGGTGATGGGGGCAAGCTATGTGCATGTACACCATTACAGATCCATAATTATCGCCGGAAAATCTCCGGTCCTTTACTGGACCGTTTCGATTTACAGATTGAAGTTCCCCGTTTAACCTATGAGGACTTGAAGTCTGAAAAAGGAGCGGAAACTACTATAACGGTAAAAAACAGGGTTAAACAGGCCAGGGAAAGGCAATGGAACCGTTTGGGTTCCACCAAAACCAATGCCGAAATGTCTCCTCAGGAAACTAAAAAATGGTGTAAATTAAGCCCGGCTGGAGAAACGCTGCTGCAAAGGGTATTCAATAGTCAAAATCTGAGTGCCAGAGGTTATGACCGTATTATAAGAGTTGCCAGGACTATTGCTGATCTGGCCGGTTTTTCAGAGATTTCTTCCGAACATATTGCTGAAGCACTTCAATATCGGGTATTGGATAAAAGAATTATCTAAGTTTGGAGAACAAGGATGAACGTTTTAGCTGCCGGGCAGCCGGTTTTTGACAGATCAGAAGAAGATACGGATGCGAATATTGTTCCGTCGCAAGGTATCCTGGAATTGTGCTTCCGGCAAGATGATCGATCGCTCCTTAAAACATTTAATTGACGTGAACTTTCATTAAAAAGGCCGGGCAAAAAAAGGCCGGGCAAAGCCCGGTCTTGTCATATGATCGCAAGAAATATTAACTGCCTATTAAGAATTGGTACCTTTTCTTGGGAGATTTTGTTCAGCGAGCTGGATGGCCTTTTTGACCATATTGCCGCAGTTTCTGGACGAAACCCCGCCAAATCCTTCTTGACGAAGAGTATTTCCAAATCCGAGTTCATCAGCAATTTGTTCTTTTAGCGCAGAAGACATCACACTTTTACGTCGTTTCGGCATGCTGAGGCCTCCTTTAAATATATTTGTGGTCTTCATCAGATTCATATGATTCTGAGGTTTATATGATGAAGTCAGTCTTAGTGTAACTCAGAAGAAATAGGAATATGTAAGATCAATCAACGGTTTAAAAAGAGAAATTATGTTGAAAATGCTTTTATTATTCTGCAGATATTAATCTGCAAGCATTCTTTGGCAAGGAGACTTTGTTCCAAAAAGTACTTGACTAAATTGCCAGGACATTTTATACTTTGATATAAGTTAAATATCGTAACGCAATGAAGAGAAAGTCAGTTGTTGATGTTGCAAGAGAGTTGGCGGTTGGTGTAAGCTGATCAACTAGACAAATGATTCCGTCTCTGAGTGGCTGATGATGAATCTGGACGGGATCGCCCGATATAGCGAAGAAAGTTGGCTGAATAGCAAAGTGGGTGGCAACGCGGGGAACCTCTCGTCCCTCAAGGATGTGGGTTTTTTATGTTAATACCTTACTTTCATTCACAGTTTATACTGGGTGGCACCGCGGAATTCCCGCCCCAATATTGGGGTGGGTTTATTATTTTTCGATGTTAGGGGGTATATCAGTTCTAGAAGCTCTTGGCTAAGTTTAATTTATGAGAAACAGAGAAGAATAAAAGCAAAAATATTTAAGGGGTGTTATTGTAGATGTACAAATTTAACTGTTTAAATCCTATAGCAAATATCGGATTAAATTTATTCACCGATAATTATCAAAAGATAGGTAATTTCAGTGATTGCGATGCGGCATTGGTAAGAAGCGCTAGTGTTCATGAACTTGATTTACCCGCTTCTTTATTGACAATTGCCAGGGCCGGGGCTGGGGTTAATAATATTCCTCTTGATAAATGTGCCGAAAATGGAATCGTTGTTTTTAACACTCCGGGTGCCAATGCTAATGGAGTAAAAGAACTTGTTATTGCCGGCTTGTTGCTTGCTTCCCGTGACATTGTCGGAGGAGTCAACTGGGTAAATTCAGTTAAAGAAGATCCTGAGGTTGCCAAACTTGTAGAAAAAAATAAAGCTAAGTTTGCAGGAATGGAAATTAAAGACAAAAAGATTGGGGTAATTGGACTCGGTGCCATTGGTGTTTTAGTTGCTAATGTTGCCCATGCCCTGGATATGGAAGTCTTCGGTTATGATCCATTTATTTCGGTTGAAGCTGCCTGGAAGCTTTCCAGAAATATTAAGCCCAGCAAATCTTTAGAGGAAGTTTGTAAGGAATGTGATTTTATCTCAATTCACGTACCTGCAATGGATTCAACCAAAGGTATGCTTAATAAAGATCTCTTTGCCATTATGAAGGACGGAGTCGTTGTGCTTAACTTCTCCAGGGATTCTTTGGTAAATGATACCGATATGATCGAAGCTTTGAAATCCGGTAAAGTTGCCAAATATGTAACTGATTTTCCCAATGGAAAAATTGCTGGGCAGGAAGGTGTAATTGCTATTCCTCACTTGGGAGCTTCCACAAATGAATCGGAAGATAACTGTGCAATTATGGCTGTCAATCAATTAATGGATTACCTTGAAAATGGAAATATTAAAAATTCAGTAAATTATCCTGATTGTGACTTGGGAGTATGCGATCAAGCCGGACGTATTGCCATTAATTACAGAAATAAACCGAACATGATCAGCCAATTCACTGCAACTTTAGCTCAGGAGAATATTAATATTCCTGACATGATTAATAAGAGCAAAGGACAATGGGCTTATTGTATGCTCGATATTGAATCACCTGCTGCTGCAGAAATAGTAAAGAAGATTGAACAAATCGATGGAGTTCTAAAAGTTAGAATAATTAAATAATTTCAGGAGTCAGGAGACAGAAGACGGGAGTCAGAGTAAAAATTGCCCCTTATCCGGGAAACAAGGATAAGGGGCAGTGCTTTGTTTGGAATAGGAAATTAATATAAAGATGGTATAATAAACAACATAAGTTAGACTCAAGGAGGTTGAAGCAGCAATTGCCATTATTATTTGGAACAGCGGGAGTACCGCTCTCTGCACAGGACCGTTCCAGTGAAAGCGGGGTTAACCGTATACATGAACTGCAACTGGGAGCTTTGGAATTGGAATTTGTTCAGGGTGTCAGAATGGGATCGGAAAAAGCCCGTCGGGTTGGACAAGTTGCAGTTGAACGTGGAATTGCCCTTAGTTGCCATGGTCCTTACTGGATAAACCTGAATTCCCGTGACAAGGAAAAGATTGCAGTTAGTAAGGAGAGAATTCTGCAAACTGCCCGTATTGGTAAAATCCTTGGTGTCCGCAGTGTTATCTTTCATCCGGCTTTCTATCATGAGGATGTTGCAGAGCTTGTCTTTGAAAGGGTGGTTCAAGAGTTAACCAGTGTTCGGGAAGTTTTGGATGCAGAGGATAATGGGGTTGTCTTACGTCCGGAGACTGCAGGTAAAAGATCTCAATTAGGCAATTTGCAGGAAATAATTAAGTTGTCCCAGTGTATTCCGGGTATTTTACCATGTATAGATTTTGCTCATTTACATGCCCGCAGCAATGGTCATTTTAATAATTATGATGATTTCTGCCGCGTTCTGGAGGAAACTGCAGAAGCCCTGGGCGACCGATGGAACAAAAATGCTCATTTCCATATATCGGGGATTGAGTATGGATTAAAGGGTGAAAAACGTCATCTTGTCCTGAAGGAATCAGATTTTCAATATAATGAGTTAATGAAAGCTTTTCAAACTTTTGCAGTTGAAGGCCTGGCTATTTGTGAGAGCCCGAATCTCGAGGAAGATGCCTTGATTTTGCAAAGCACCTACAAATCTTTGGCTAAAGTAAAGGAAGAATAGCTTATGAATTATGTACCGGCAATCCAGATTGCCCTGGAAAAGTTCAGGGCTTGTTCTCTCGAGGATATAAGAAGTTTTTCCGGATACCTTGTAAAAGGAACCTGCATGCAAATTAATTTTCTGGGTCAACATTTTGAAGTTGAATATCCCTCAGGCAAGTTTATTCCTGAACCATCCATGTTTGAGGAACTGCCTGTTTTTGTTCAGATTCTGATACTTCACTATCTTGCCAATACCACTGCAGTTAATATTGAAGGAAAATTTATTTCCTTTAAAGAGCTGCCCGGCGGGAATATTTATATCCAGCCCTTTACCAACAGGGCTATCCTGCCTTTGGCTAAGCTTTTTGGAGCTGAGCCACAGCGATTACTTGAAGTGGCATTCCGGATAGGGGGGAGACAAGCAGAAGTTGGGGACGCCGGGGTGACAATTCATGTTTTTCCCCGAATTCCAATCACTTTAGTTTTTTGGAAAGGTGACGAAGAATTTGTCGCCTCTGCAAATATATTATTCGATGCTTCTGCCTCGTTTTTTTTGCCGACAGAAGATTATGCGGTAATGGCAAGTTTTGTGGTAGCGACACTTAAGCGTTTAGTTAATGAACTGCGAATTTAGTTTCTACATAACTTCTTTGTATATAGTATTTTCTGACAAGGTTCTACGGAGGATAATCCTGCTTTGTCCAGAAAACAAAGCTATTGAATACAAAGTACAACCTACAGGAGAGAGTAGAGGATGGAGAAGTTTATTGAATCGGAAAAACAAAGCAGGGCAGCCTTTCGAACATTGCCTGGAATTGGAAGCAGACGTTTAAGAATATTAATTGCTCATTTTGGCAGTGCCCAGGCAGCCTGGACGGCTTCGGTTGAGGAATATTTGGCATGGGGTAAAGTGCCCTGGGCTTTAAATATATTGTCGCGGAGAAAAGAAATAGATCCGGCTTTAATCAAAGAGAGTCTTGATCTTCAGGGTATTTCCACAGTTCTTCCCGAGGAGGAAAATTATCCTTGCCTATTGGCTGAGTTAGTTGATGCACCGCCGATTCTTTATTATAAGGGGTTGCTCAGACCTAATAAAGAAGCTTTGGCTATAGTAGGCTCGCGGCGGGCAACTGCTTATGGCAGGGCAGCAGCCGGTTTCTTGTCCCGGGAGATAGCCGCAAAAGGGATCGTTATTGTCAGCGGCCTGGCCCGGGGAATTGATACGGCAGCACATGAAGGAGCTTTGGCCGCTAATGGTGAAACTTGGGCTTTTTTAGGCAGCGGGCTTGATCGGATTTATCCGGCCGAAAATAAGAAGCTGGCCCAAACTATTATTGAAAATGGAGCATTGATTAGTGAATTTATTCCGGGATCCGCCCCGGAAGGACGTCATTTTCCGGCTCGAAACCGTCTTATCAGCGGTTGTTCACGGGGAGTAGTAGTTATTGAAGCGGCTTCTAAAAGCGGGGCTTTGATTACTGTGGATTTTGCTCTTGAACAAGGGCGGGAGGTTTTTGCTGTTCCGGGACCGATATTCAGTGAAATGAGTAAAGGGACGCATTACTTATTACGTTCAGGGGCAAAAATAGCAGAAGGGGCTGAAGATATTTGGGCTGAAATTTCCTGGTGGTCGAATTACAGTTCAGGACAGTTTGTTAATAAAAATGATAAGAAAACTGCCGGGAATATAAAAGGTACTTGTGTTGATTCCAGGGAGACTGTCGATCAGGAAATCAGTTCTGCTATTTTAAATCTTTTGAGTGATATTCCTCTCCATATAGATCAAATTGTACTGCAATGTAATTATTCTGCAGGCCATATAGCCCTGAACTTGTTGGAGCTTCAATTGCAGGGAGAAATCGAACAACTTCCGGGGCAATATTATGTCTTGGTACGGAAGTGCTAGGAGCCTGTTGCAAAAGCAGTTTCACTGAAAGTTGATGTCCGTATTTAGTACAAATGGCATATTTATAACACTATATATTGTGGCTTTTAAGACGTGCAAAATTGATTTCTGGTGTTATGAAACAGGCTCCTAGACACGGCAAGGAAAAAAAGGTAAGATAGTGCTTGATTTCTAAGGAATTTTTTGAGGTGATTTATGTCCAAGACCCTTGTTATAGTAGAGTCCCCGGCTAAGGCCAAATCAATAAGTAAATTTTTAGGAAGCCGTTTTATTGTAAAAGCTTCTATGGGGCACCTGCGCGATTTACCGAAAAGTCAGTTAGGTGTAGATATTGAGCATGATTTTAAGCCGAAGTATATCGCGATTAGGGGTAAAGGTGAGCTGATAAAGGAATTAAGAACTGCAGCCAAGGGGACCAAAAAGGTCCTGTTAGCCTCTGACCCCGACCGTGAGGGTGAGGCTATTGCTTGGCATCTTAGTTATTTATTAGGGATGGACCCTGAGGAAAAATGCCGGATTGAGTTTCATGAAATAACTAAGGCCGCAATCCTGGCAGCTGTAAAAAATGTGCGCAATATTGATATCTGCAGGGTTGATTCCCAGCAGGCCCGCCGGATCCTGGATCGTCTGGTTGGGTACCAGTTAAGTCCTTTACTTTGGCGGAAAGTAAAGAAAGGGCTTAGCGCTGGCCGTGTTCAATCTGTGGCTTTACGTCTGATAGCTGACCGTGAAGAAGAGATCAGGGCTTTTGAACCACAGGAATATTGGACACTGACCGTTTTATTGGGATTTTCCGGCGGAATATTTCAGGCGAGATTAATTAAAAAGAAACAACAAAAGATAGAAGTTAATTCCAGGGAACAAATGGAGACGATTCTGGAAGAGCTGGAAGGGGAAGTTTTTTGGATTAATGATATTCGTACTAAGGAAAAACGGAAGCAGCCGTCTCCGCCTTTTACAACGAGCAGTCTCCAACAGGAAGCCCATAGAAAACTAAGTTTTTCTCCGAAAAAGACAATGATGCTGGCCCAACAGCTTTATGAAGGTATTGATTTAGGCAAGAAAGGAAGTATTGGTCTTATAACCTATATGCGTACTGATTCGGTAAAGGTTTCTGAATTTGCCCGGGAGGAAAGTAAAACCTGGATCCTGGATAATTTTGGAACTGACTATTATCCCGAAGTACCGCGCCAATATACAAGCAAAGGGCGGGCACAGGAAGCCCATGAAGCAATCAGGCCTACTTCGCTGGAGCATAGTCCGGATTCTTTAAAGGAATTTCTCAAAAGAGACCAACTGCGTGTATACCGCTTAATTTGGGAGCGCTTTATTGCCAGTCAAATGAGTTCTGCAGTTATTGATACTTTGACTGTAGATGTTCAGGCTGGAGATTATCTTTTTCGGGCCAACTCATCTCAGGTAAGTTTTCCGGGTTATTTGGCAGTTTATGTTGAGGTACAGGATGATTGCATGGATGATAAGAAAAATGAAACTCAATATAGCTTGCCGTCTTCTGCCCAGGAAAAACTGACTCTTAATAAAATGGAGGAAAAACAACACTTTACAGAACCTCCTCCGCGCTATACCGAAGCCTCTTTGGTTCGCAAGATGGAAGTTGAAGGCATCGGCAGGCCGAGTACTTATGCCCCGACAATTGAGACTATTCAAACGCGGGGATATGTAATCAAAGATGCCAAACAATTGCTTCCTACTGAACTGGGGGAAATTGTTCTGACTTTATTAAAAGAGTTTTTTCCGAAAATCGTTAACCTGGAGTTTACCGCCTATATGGAAGAGAAACTTGATGACATTGAGGAAGGTGAGATTTCCTGGAAGGAAGTAATTAGAGATTTCTATGGGCCTTTTGCAGTAACCCTGGCAAATGCGGAAGAACGCATGGGAAAAGTTCAAATCCAGGATCAGGAATCAGATCAGGTATGTGAACATTGCGGCCGGAATATGGTCATTAAAATGGGGCGCTACGGAAAATTCCTGGCTTGTCCTAATTTTCCGGAATGCCGGAACACAAAACCATTTCTTGAGCAGATAGGTGTTAACTGTCCTAAATGTTCCAAACCGCTGGTAGCCAGACGCTCCAAAAAAGGCCGTAAGTTTTATGGCTGCACAGCTTATCCGGAGTGTGATTTTATTTCCTGGGAACTTCCGGTGGCTGAGCCCTGTCCTCAATGTAATCATTATATGATTATGAAGCAGTCCAAACGGCAAAAACGTTATGTCTGTTCAAATCAGGAGTGTCATTATGCAAGGAACATAGAAGATTAATGCATAATTCATAATGCACAATACCTAATTCAGAATTATTTTTGAACTGTAGGAGTAGTTCAATATGGATAAAGTTATTACGGTTATCGGAGCAGGCCTTGCCGGTTCCGAGGCTGCCTGGCAGTTAGCCGAACAGGGGTTCCCGGTTGATTTATATGAAATGAGGCCTGAAAAATCTACACCTGCACACCAGACAGACCTATTCGCAGAATTGGTTTGCAGTAATTCTCTGCGGGCGGCAGGCTTGGAAAATGCAGCCGGTCTTTTGAAAGAAGAAATGAGACGGCTGGGGTCACTGATAATGAAGGTTGCCGATGAAAATACTGTCCCTGCCGGAGGGGCATTAGCGGTTGACAGGCAGCATTTTTCCCTGAAGATTACCGAAATCATATCAAAACATCCCAAAATCAGGGTGTTTAGAAAAGAAGTGGTTTCTTTGCCGGAGAGCGGAATTACAGTAGTTGCTACCGGTCCCTTAACTTCCGATGCATTGGCCGAAAAAATTAAGCAGGTGACCGGAGAGGAAAGTTTG
>JAQVLN010000129.1 GCA_028704155.1 Desulfitobacteriaceae bacterium | reverse complement strand
GAATCTGACGTCCCTTAAGAATTGAAGCTGCTCTCATCAGATCCCTATAAGATGAATTTGTGCAACTTCCGATTGCCACTTGCTGGACTTTGGTGTTTGTAAGTTTCTGGACAGGGACTACCCGGTCCGGACTGTGTGGTAGTGCTGTCATAGGAACAAGAGCTGATAAATCAATACATATTTCTTCATCATAGACAGCATCCGGATCAGTAGCCAAAGGAATCCAGTCCTGGGCCCGGCCCTGGGCTTTCAGGAAAGCCAGGGTTTGTTGATCACTTGGGAAAATAGAAGTGGTAGCCCCTAATTCTGCTCCCATATTTGTAATTGTTGCCCGTTCCGGTACAGTGAGAGTTTTAAGTCCCGGTCCTCCGTATTCAATAATTTTACCTACTCCGCCTTTAACTGTAAGCTGACGCAGAATTTCCAGGATAATATCTTTTGCCGAAACCCAATCTGAAAGTTCTCCGGTTAAACATATTCGTAAAATACGGGGATTAGGTAAATAAAAGGCTCCACCGCCCATAGCAACTGCCACATCCAAACCACCTGCTCCAATAGCCAGCATGCCGATACCGCCGCCGGTTGGCGTATGACTATCGGAGCCCAGCAATGTTCTCCCGGGCTTGCCAAAACGTTCTAAATGAACCTGATGGCAAATTCCGTTTCCCGGTCTGGAAAAGTATACTCCAAAGCGGGCTGCCGCGCTTTGCAGAAAAGCATGATCATCAGCATTTTCAAAACCTGTTTGGAGAGTATTATGATCTATATAACTAACCGAGCATTCGGTTTTTACCCTCGGTAAATCCATTGCTTCAAATTGTAAATAAGCCATGGTACCGGTTGCATCTTGAGTTAAAGTTTGATCAATGCGAATTCCGATTTCCTCACCGGAGCTTAAGTCTCCGTGAAGGAGATGTGAACTGAGAATTTTTTGGGTTAAGCTTCGTCCCATTGTGATTCCTCCTCGTATCTTAACATGTTTTTTACTCTATCAGAAAAAAAAAAGAACATCCAGTAGTTTAGAGAAATAATACAAGATTTTTCTTAAAAAAATCGGCTTCAGATCTGCAAAACAACATTTTTTGAAACAAAATGGTAAGTTAAGTGGGATCAGCAATATTTTCAGGTTATAATGTTTAATGAGATCGTATAATTACGGTTGTTGCGGAGAGGGGAATTTTGTTGAAAACAAAATTGAATATTGTTTTGGTTGAACCGGAAATACCACCTAATACCGGTAATGTTGCCAGGCTTTGTGCAGCTACCGGTGCTTCATTACATTTGGTAGAACCTCTAGGGTTTAAAATTGATGATCGTCAGCTCAAACGGGCCGGTTTAGATTATTGGCATTTGCTAGATGTATATACTTATAGAAATTTTGATGAATTTGAACAACGAAATCCAGAAGGGGTACGCTATCTGTTAACTACAAAAGGAGGGTGTCTTCATTCAGAAATAGAATATAGGCCAGGTGGATTTTTAATCTTTGGAAGGGAAACAAAAGGGTTGGCTCCCAAAATAATAAACTGCTATCCGGATACAACCTTGCGCTTGCCGATGAGATCTCAGGCTCGTTCCCTGAATCTCTCGAATACTGTAGCAGTTGTAGTTTACGAAGTTTTGCGCCAATGGGGTTTTCCTGGTCTGATATAGGAGGCGTTAGAGTGATACCACAAGCAGAAGTTGGTTTAATCTGTGGTTCCAGTACTAGTCCAATTTTATTTCCTGCAGATCTTCAGGTAGCTGGAGTAGTTATATTGGCAGAAAACCTTAGCTTTAGTACTCCATGTGGCAATTCTCCTGAGTTTACGCATTTTTCCTACTGTGGTAAGGAATTTTTAACCTGCCGTATGCATGGGTGGAGAAAAGGCGTGACAAGGGCCCAGGCCTCTCAACAGATATTCTGGGTATTTGCCCAAGCCAAGGTAAAGGTTGTGCTTACTGAAGGCGGAGTGGGAGCAATTAACCATTTGCTTAAACCTAAAGATATTGTATTGCCTAATGATTATCTTGATTTCTCGATGCGTAAGGATGTTACCCTGGGTTCTCCCTTTTTATTAATAATGCGGAAAGCCATATGTCCTGAATTAGTTAAGAGTCTTTATAAAGGAATCCTGGAAAATAATCCATCGGGAAATATTTTTCTGCGCAGTGTTTACGTTTGTACCGATGGCCGACATTTTGAAAGTCCTGCCGAGATTCAAATGTTTAAACAACTTGGGGGAGATGTAGTAGGACAATCTTTGTGTCCTGAAGTGTATTTAGCCCGTGAGATAGGGACTCATTTTGCCAGCATGCAATTGATTGTAAACTATGCCGAAGGGATTGTCGAGGACTGGCAACATGCAGAATTGAAGGACATCTACCATACTTCTGCTGTGACTGTCGGCAAGATGCTGCTTTCTGCCGCAGCAAAAATACCGGAGGATTTTAATTGTTCCTGTTTGGAGCTTCGTCAGCTTACTATGATACGGGACAAACCTGATATTAAAACTTCGGAGGCTTAATTTAATGATAAAGAGTTATATCCTGATCTTTAGTATTGCTTTAATAGTTGCTATTTTAGTAACCCCTTTTTCAATATTTTTAGCCAGGCGCTGGGGAGCAATAGATTATCCAGGAGGACGCAGGATACACCAACAACCAATTCCCCGTTTAGGTGGCCTGGCAATTTATGCCGCGTTTTGGCTGGCAGTAATGTTGACACAGAGATGGGAAAATCAATATTGGGGGTTATTTTTGGGAAGCACAGTAATATTTTTAGTAGGCGTTTGGGATGACATTAAAGGAATACGTCCTTTAATTAAACTTTTTGGGCAAATCCTTGCCGCAGTTATTTTGGTTCTTTATGGATTCAGCTTTTCATTTCAATCACTGCCTTTATTTGCGAAAATCAGCAATCTGGGGGTATATGGAATATATTTAGGTGCTTTTTTAACAGTATTTTGGGTAGTAGGATTGGTAAATACTATCAATATTTCAGACGGCTTGGATGGCTTGGCCGCCGGCATATGTTTCGGAGCAGCCTTACTTTTGTTTTGGTCAGCCTACCGGACTGGTCAGATACCATCTTCTTTTCTGACGTTGGCTTTAGCAGGGGCAACTCTGGGTTTCTTGTTTTATAATTTTCATCCTGCCCGTGTATTTATGGGGGATTCCGGCAGCATGTTTTTGGGATATTTAATAGGCGGAATTTCGATTATGGGTTTGCTTAAGACAGCTACGGTTCTTGGTTTAGTTTTTCCCCTGCTTGTCTTGGCACTGCCATTAACCGATATGGTTTTTGCCATAATTCGTCGTAAATGGAAGGGAATTTCGATAGCCAAGGCAGATAGGGGCCATTTACATCATCGTTTATTGGATGCCGGGCTATCGCAGCGGACGGCAGTATTTTTATTGTATGTAATAAGTGCTTGTTTTGGGATAGCAGCAGTGTTGCTTACTGAGGGATATTTGCTGGAGGGTTTAGTTTTATTTCTCGCTGAATTAGTTTTATTAGTATATATTTTTTTGCGCCGGTATGTATATTTATTGAAGATTAATAATAAACGTAATAGTTAACCGTAGTAAAAAATATATGGTCACCTCTTTTTTTACCAATGCATAAATTGGTTAAAAGGGGGGGGACCTATGGTTTTAAAGGTCTTAGGATTTTATAGTGGATTTGATGAACGGACTAAAGGTTATCGCTATTTACGACAATATGGCTGTTTGCTTGATGAGGTAGCATTCTTTCGGGTAGCAATCCGGAATAATGGAGAATTATTTGGAGCCCCAAGCCGTCATCTAATAAACGAAATCCATAAAATGGGCATAAAAGTGCTGCTTACAATTTCCAATTTGACATCCCAGGGACATTTTTCTACAGAATTAATTAGCCGGTTAGTGAGGGACAAGGAATTTTCGGGTCAGGTATGGCAGGCAATCAGAAATATGATGGCGGTCTACAAGTTTGATGGAATCAACCTGGATCTGGAAAAGGGGGTTCCCGGGGACCGAAAGCTTTTTACAGAATTTATTCGTTTCTGGACGATTCGATTTAAACAGGAAAATTTTTTGATTAGTCTTGATGTTCCGGCTAAAATAGCAGATGAATCCGGGGATATCCGGGAGGGTGTTTTTGATTATAAGGCACTTGGTAAAATAGCAGACCAAATTGTCATAATGAGCTATGAAGAACATTGGCCTGGAAGCCAGCCTGGTTCTATTGCTTCGTTTCCTTGGGTGAAGCAAGTACTGGATTATGCTTTAGAAAGTATTCCGGCAACGAAAATTTTTATAAGCATTCCTCTTTATGGTTACGACTGGAATGGTTCCGGCAGGGCCAAAGTGGTCAGTTTTGAGCGGGCAAATCAGATTGCCAGAAGGTTCGGAGCTCCTTTGAAGTGGGATTCACAACAACATAGTACTTATTTTACTTATCAAGTAAGGGATCAAAAACATACAGTGTATTTTGAAGATCTGTTAAGTATAAAGGAAAAGCTGGATCTGGCTGTTGCTAAAGGTATTGGTGGAATTGCTGTCTGGCAAATGAATCTTAGTTTTAATCAATTTTGGGAAGTCCTTAGACCTTATGTTTAAGGAGCCGGGAATTCAATTGGTTGGTAACTTATTTTAAAAAAGTCTGATAAATATCTCGTCCTGAAGAAATAGACGGGATATTTTTGTTTTTTAAAGGAAAAGCTTATATTTAAGAACAGCTATGAGTTTCTAGGAGAGGGTTGCAAAACTACCCTTTTTAAGCCGTCAACAACCATATTGTGGTTATTATTTACC
>JAQVLN010000128.1 GCA_028704155.1 Desulfitobacteriaceae bacterium | reverse complement strand
GAACTGCAGGAAAGGATCGGTGCAAACAACATAGAGGAAGCTTTCATTTATTATGGAGGACAGCAAAATGAGAGTTAAAGCTTTGGCCATCCGTATCTTAAACCAATTGCGGCATGATCGGCGCACTCTGGCTTTGATGCTTTTTGCGCCAATACTTCTTCTCACGCTGGTTTATTTTATTCTCGGAGATACGGTGCCCATAGTGAATGTCGCCATCGTTAATGCCCCGGCGGGATTTGAGGATAGACTCGAAGAACTAAATATCAGGAGTATGCGGTGCGACGAGAATGAGGCTCGTCAGGCCTTGGCTCAGGGTGACGTCATTGCCAGCATTTCAATAGCGGGCGGCAAGTCCTATATTGAAGTAGACGGCAGCAATCCTTCCAAGGCCAAAATTGCTTTGGCTGCTTTGGAACAAGCCAAAAACGCCGCCATGTTTTCCAGACCAGACCTTAAGTCAGATGTTAATTATGTTTACGGTGAGGAAGATTTGCCTACTTTCGATAATTTTGGAGCCACGTTAATTGGCTTTATTGTATTCTTTTTTGTCTTTTTAGTATCGGGGATTTCTTTTTTGCAGGAAAGAAACTCCGGCACTTTGGAAAAATTGCTTTCCACACCGATCCAGCGGTGGGAAATTGTCGTTGGTTATGTTCTCGGTTTTGGCGTATTTACAGTCATCCAATCAATCCTGGTTTCCTGGTATTGCGTCTATGTCCTCAAGGTAATGATGATTGGATCTTTTGCCTTAATTCTGTTAATCACCTTATTGGCGGCCATGATTTCGCTTACTCTGGGGATTCTGATGTCAACCCTGGCCAATAACGAGTTCCAGATGATTCAATTTATACCTATAATTATTGTTCCCCAAATATTTTTTTCCGGCCTGTTTGATTTACCTCCCGGCGTGAAGACCATTGGTTACGTTATGCCTTTACAATATATTGCCGATGCCTTAACCAAGGTGATGATCAAAGGCAGCGACTTGACAGGCATTGCCTGGGATTTGGTCGCTATGCTGGCTTATTCTGTTCTGTTTATGGTTTTAAATACCCGGCTGCTCAAAAAATACCGTCGTATTTAAGTTGCCTGCTTTTGCTTTCCGTTAAGGAGGGTTCGTACTCAAACCACATGATTTTTAAGTTACTAAGAACGGGCAATTGGCATGGTTGTAAATTCTGAAATAAATAGAACAGCAGGAGGGAAACTTTAAGTATGAAAAAAAGATTAATAATTATAGGAACAATATTAATAATAATTATAATAGGAGTGATATTCGGAATAAGTCGCTTTTCTTCATTTAACCAGGTGTTTAGTCAGGTGTTTAGCCGCTTTTCTTCATCTGACCTGGTGTTGGAAGGAAGGGTAGAGACGACCGTTTATCCTCATTATAGCGATGTGTCCGGGAAAATTATCAAGTTACCGTTCGAACTCGGGCAGGAGGTTAAAGCCGGCGATGTTCTTGCCGTACTGGATGACAGCAATGAGCGGTACGCGCTTAAACAGCTGGAGGAGACTCTGGCCAAGAAACAGGCAGTTCTTGCCGGGTTAAATACCAGAGTGGATCCTGAAGAAATAAAGCAACGCCAAAATAACGTATCTTTAGCAGAAATAGCCTCTAACAATGCCCGACTAACCCGGGACCGTGCTAAGAAAGATTATGAAAATGCTCAGGCCTTATCGGCAGCAGGCGCACTTGCTCAGTCTGAACTTGATAAGCTCAAATACCAGGTCGATTTGGCTGAAACCGCAGTAACCACAGCCTCTGTGCAGTTGGATAATGCCCGTCAGCAATTGGCGTTGATTCAGAAAGGAACTCCACAAGAACAAATAGACGCTGCTAAAGCTGATGTAGCTTTAACCCAAGTTCAAATCAGCCAAACGAAGGACAACTTAGCAAAATACAAAATTAGCGCCCTTCATGACGGTACTATTATCAGCAAGAATTATTTGCTTGGGAATATTGTTGTTGCCGGTTACAATCTTTTTGATATTGCGTCAGGAGCCGAAAAAACCTTGGTGACCTATGTGCCGAAGGAAAAGCTGTCTAAAATAAGCTATGGACAAGAAGTCGTTATTCGCAGCGGAGAGCAAGAATACAAGGGGATAATAAGCTTTATTGATGTCAAGGCGCAGTATACTCCCCGAGAAATGCAGTCCTCAGCGAATAAAAATAAAGAAAGTATGAAAATTAAAGTGAGCCTTACGCCTGATATTCCTTTGAAGGTCGGGGAAAGCGCAGAGGTGATAATTCCTGAATAGTTATACTGATATTTTTTTAAAACTAATCTTAGATTGTGTCGCTTATGCGGCTGATTGAAAGTAAGCGGTAAACCATAGGTACTGCTATAAAAAACGCTGCCATTTCTAGTGGTAGTAATTTTACTGATTTTGCTCCACTTTACGACATTCCACTGGTCCAGTAACTTATAAGGAGGTGGCAGGATACTTACGTGGGGTTCATTTTGACTGGCGAGGGTAAGGGTGGAGTAAGGTCAGAAACAAACAGGTATATAAGTATTGTTTGACACTTTTTCAATAAAGCCTATTGACGCACTTTAATAATTATAATATATTTGAAACGCCTTCGAGGGTGTGACACTGGCGGAATCCATCACAAAACGAGACTGCCAGAAAAGCAAAATACGTGCCTAACGCAAACTGCGGGAGGCAGCCAACATATACCCATGTGCCCGCGTGTCTGCCTCCAAGATCAATTCTATGTCCTATAAAATCTGCGATAAGGTATTCAACAGGAAGACACGCGCCAAGTGTACGGAGTTTGGCTTTAGAACGATGGAAATTCAGCGCCTCAAAAAACGCACAAGAGAGTCACTTTACCTTCGGGAGGGTGGCTCTCTTATTTCTTTGTATGTAGTATGTGTAATTAATGTGGCAGATATTGGGTACAACGGTTATAATTATGAGGGCTCAATACGTCGTAGAATAGCGTATTGCCGCCCAGACTCTATGACGACTAGATTGACTGAGGGGATCTCATTCTGTCTTGTAGCGATATTTAAACAGAAGATTATAGTAATGATTGAAGTTAGAAATGGAAACCATATTGGATTATTATTTGTAGATGATTGTTACCATAACAATGGGATAGCAAAGAATTTAGTTTCTTTAGCTATCGAGAAATCAAAGGCGACAGAGATAGATGTTAATTCATCACTATATGCAGTAAATATTTATAAAAGAATGGGATTTGAGCAATTTGGCGATGAACAAATGAGAGGTGGCATCAGGCTCATCCCAATGAAAAAGTCCATAATTACATAGAAAAATAGGTTGCTAGAGTTCTCGTAGAAAAGATCTTGGAATATAGTTATTGTTTAGCGGTCGTTCGACGTAGTAATATAAAATAAGGGAGATGCTTAAATGCTTATTATTGATCGCTTTGAGGGGGAATGGGCAGTCATTGAGCGCGATGGTACTACCTTTAATATCCCGCGATTTCTGTTACCTTCGGATGCTAAAGAAAGTGACGTTATTACCATAAGTATTTCTGTTGATCAAACGACAACCAAAGAGCGTCGGCAAAAAGGCGAGGAAATGATGAAAGGCTTCCTTGACAGTTAGGAGGAAATCAATTTTGAGGAAATCAAAATTGTTATGGGTTGTTTTATTAGTGTTTATAACCCTTTTGGCAGTTAGTTGCACATCGTCTTCGTTAATTCCGGCATCCAGCACGGTAAACGGAACTCTTCAAGTGCACTATATTGATGTTGGTCAGGCAGACAGCATTTTGCTTAAAGCCTCGGATGGTACGGCAGTACTTATCGATGCAGGCAATAATCCTGACGGCCCTGACGTGGTAAACTATCTAAAATCTCAACAAGTCAAAGAGCTAGCCGCCGTAATAGCCACCCACCCGCATGAGGATCATATTGGCGGGCTTGATACAATAATAAAGAATTTTCCTGTCAAAGCAGTTTATATGCCAAACGCATCATCAACAACGAAAACGTTTGAAGAATTTATCTCCGCCGTCAAAGCGAGTGGAGCCAAACGAATCCAGGCTAAAGCAGGTGTTTCCCTTGATGTTCCCGGACTAACGGGGCGATTCCTGGCTCCAAATGGCAGTGGGTACGAAGATTTAAATAACTATAGTGCAGTTCTGAGATTAACCTGTGGTAAAATAACCTTTCTATTCACGGGCGATGCAGAGGATATTTCCGAAAAGGAGATGTTAAGCAGCGGTCAAGACTTAAAAGCTAATGTTTTGAAAGTCGGACATCATGGCAGTGATACTTCTACAACAAGTAGTTTTCTCAAAGCCGTTTCACCACAATATGCAATTATTTCTGTTGAATCAGGCAATGACTACGGGCACCCGGCGGATTCTGTATTATCAAGTCTTTCTGGTGCGGGGATTCAGGTTTTCAGGACAGATAAGAATGGTACTATTGTAGTCACATGTGATGGGGAATCAGTAACTTTCGCAGTAGGGGAAAGTCTCAGGAATATATTACCTACATAAAAATAGTGTTTTCTTTTATACTGCTATTATTGGCTTAGGAGTTATTAATTTATTTTAATAAATTAGCGAAGTATGACAAGCAATTTTAGGGGCTTCGGGGCATTTTGCCCCTTTTTCGTTCGTCCGGCATGTACACCAAGCCGATGGGTTGAAAGAAACCCTATCACCTAACCAGCGAGAAGATAACCCGTAAGCAAGGGCGTCACTGGCTAACGGTGAGGTCTGAAGGAAGCCGAAGGGAGAATCTGGAACATAGCGGAAGCGAACCGAGGTTGGCTCTCCAGGTGGGCAACCCTGCGAAAGAT
>JAQVLN010000127.1 GCA_028704155.1 Desulfitobacteriaceae bacterium | reverse complement strand
TGCTTCTGTAACGCCATCCTCACCCGGTATTAATACTGTCTTGCTGCTACCCTCGCCGTAATAAATGTAGTTGGTGCGCTTCTTTTTACTGGTTTTGAACTTCCTGAACATAAAATAAGCCCCTTTCTCGATGAGAAAAGGGCATGAGAATCAGCCAAAAAACTCACCGTTTTTTTAAAACGGCATGCCTTTCGGCTGTTACATTTATAGGCATATAGCGCCAGCTGCGGCTATGACTATAGGGATTCATTATTGCAAACTACCCATAAAAAATTTGCCTAATTGTTTACGTTCGTAAACTACTGATTGATTATGCCAGTAATACATGCTACACTAATAAAGTGAATGGGAATTTTTTCATCTCTAATTGCTTCTTAGATTGATAATACATCAGGGCCTTGAAAATTGGATTTACGTGAAATTTGAATCAAATTTATATAAAATTTAAGAACGGAGGCATCGTGATGAGCGGAGAACCCTTGTGTATTCGAACTTTTGCAGAAGTAATTCGTTGTCGAATGGGCAAAAAAGCCCGAATAAAAAACTTCGACCCGGATAAGAAATCTTTCCAATCCGATGCCGAAGTGAAGAATCAGGCGCCAATAAATTTGTCTCAGGTCTATGATTTTTACAAACTACTCCTTGACGCTGTTACCTACATTTCCGTTTATAACGGCGAAACGGGAATACCCGATATTGATCCAGCGATGACTTCCCAACTCAAAAACGGTAAATGTGAAATTAATCAAAGGATTAAGGAGATTGCACAAAATAAGGCTACCAGAAAAATAATAACCGACTATTTTGATGCCAACCTAATACCAAATATTCCGGGGATCGTGTGTTCAAGTGTTCTTGGTGATATTGACACTCTTGTTCGAAATGCCCCAGATATAACAAAAAGAAAACAAAATGCGCTAAAACAAGCCTATTTACAGAAGAAAAGTGATGCCGCATATTTGGCTGAGGTCTATCTATTTGCAATATGTAATGGAACTAATGTAAAAGACAATATCAATTCAAAGACTGCCACTAAAGATAAACCAAGCGAAGACCCGCTAGAGCTTATAGAAAAAGGTTTAGTTTTAATTTCTGCCTTACCGCCACCTAAACAGATTAGCCCGCCTGAAGAACTTTTAGAAGAGGAACAACCATATATCAGCGAACTGTATGCCGCTTACGGCGATAAAGAAGGTATAACCGATTTCTGCGAGGAACACCTGGCCCAATATGATGAGTACAACGAGGATAGAAATGAACGCCGTATTGATTACTTTGCAGCGGATACTGTACGGCATGGCGTTGAAGAATTATACTCGGGCTCAGGTAGATTTAAAAACCAGTTTGAAGTTCTTAAGGGGGAAACTTTGGCAGGCGTCAGTAATACCGCCCGAAAATCTTACCCCAACGGTTATGAAAGAATGCTTGTTGTTATGGAGCAAGCTGTAAATATTCAAGTTAGTCAATACATACTAAGCCGCTCACCTTACTGGATAAGTAACAAAATAAAAATGGGTGTATGTCATTTCCTGGTTAACGACAACAAACTAAGGTGGGTGAAACGATGAATTTCCTTTTAGGATCAGAATTTGAAACATCCCTTAGAATATTAATACTTTTTGAGGCGGCTTTCGAAGAGCCTCTTAATGAAGAGATCATTGCTATGCTTGACTTCATGACTATATACTCACGTGATTTTGAAATAACAGATTCAAATCTGCATGGGGAAAACAACTATCGATTTGCAGAATTTACTTCCCGCCGTGAATTGGTAAAGTCCGCTATAAAACGGCTTGTACTAGATGGGTTAATTAATGTCTTACCGACAAAGAATGGATTCGAATATATGCTTAACCAGGATGGTCGGGAATTTGTGTCACATTTGGATAGTAAATACGCTGATACCTATTATGAAACAGCAATGCAGGTTTTTATAAAAACAAGGGGTATGTCACAACGAGCACTTAGCGAACTAATTAACAAGCGCATTATAGCATCGCTTCAAGGAGGATAATGTTATGGCGGGGTTCCATATTGAAAAGCTGGTTGTAACCGGCAACGGGAAAAAGCCATCTACTATTGAATTTTGTGCCGGGTTAAACTTTATTGTAGGTCCGTCAAATACCGGCAAAAGCTACATTGTCGAGTGCATTGATTACATTTTTGGATTTGAACCAAGAAAGAATAAACCTTTCCGTTTTGACCCGGCACTAGGATACGATAAATTTAAATTATTCACCCGAACACCAAACGGAACAGTTAACTTCGAACGCAGATTAGGTGAGAATAAAATAACCCTGTCCGGCACAGACCCGAACTTTGAAAAAAGAACTTATAGCATTAAGCACTCTGCAAAATACAGCATAAATAGTGTCTGGCTACAAATGATTGGCATTGATGAAACACATAAGATTCTTGCATCCAAGGCGGGCAAGGTAAATCAACTCACTTGGCGATCTATGCTGCACATGTTCTTTATTAAACAGGGGGATATTACCAGGGAATCCTCTGTCTTTTTTAAACCACTTATGTCGCCAAATATGGTGGAAACGCCTTCGAAAGCTACGGTTTTGTTTTTAATGACCGGTATGGATGCCGATAATAATAAGGTTGTAGAAGATAAAAAAATCCGGACTGCCAAGCGTGGTGCCGTAATTGACTATATCAAAGACACTGTCGGCAGGCTTGCCCAGCGTGAAAGTGAACTGTTAGAAAAATACCACTACCATAATGTACTAAACGTGCTTGGCACAGGGTACCATCTCGATGATGCCAAGTCGGAGATAGATAACATTAATCATGAAATTGATGAACTGCAATGGAAAATTAACCGAAATATTGAGGAAAGTAAAAGATTAATGGATGATATTTACGACAACAACAGTCGGCTAGTTGAATCCGAAACGCTGGCTGAACGTTTTGAAGCACTTCGTAGCCAATACCAGTCAGATATTAAACGACTAGCGTTCGTGATTGACGGTAATTTAGCACACTCACTTTTACCTATACAAGAACACTGCCCGTTTTGTGACAGCATAATTCAGGTGCCCAGAAATCCTTCGCACATGAATGCCGCACAGGCACAGCTACAGCATATCCGCGTTCACTTGGCAGAATTAGAAAAGGCTGAACGTGATATCACTAAAAAACAAACATCTATAAAATCTACCATTGAAGAATTGGAAAACAAAAAACGCAGTATTGATGCAGACGTATCTATGGAATTGAGGCCACGGTTAAATGAGCTTAAGGAAAAACTTGGTATATATCGCTATATAGTGGAGCTGAATAAGGAACTGGAGGTTATTCAAAGTGAAGAGCGTATATTCAATAAGGAACTAACTGAAAAGGAAACCGAGCCAGAACCGACCGAAATTAAATATGACATAAACCATTTTTTTGATAATGATACTCTGCTTGTTTTTGAAGAAAAGCTAAGAGCCATTCTGAAAGCTTGCCATTACGAGGGTGCTGGTTCTGCTCGCTTAAATTTGGATACCTTTGATTTGGAGGTAGGTGGAAGAGCAAAAGCAATCTCTAACGGCGGCGGTTATTGTGGGTTCCTTAACACTGTGCTTGCTCTTGCTTTAGTGGAGCATTTAGAGGAATATGGAAAATATTCACCTGGACTATTTATTGCTGATTCCCCGGTTACTCAGCTTTCCGAATCCGAATTTAAAGCGGAAACCAACACAATGAAGTTAGGGCTTCTTGATTATCTACTTTCAATCTATAAAAACGATAAAGCCGCACAAAATGGATTAACACCGGCTTTACAGATTATTATGATCGAGCAAAAAGATAGGCTCCCTATGCTGGACTTAGTTACTGAAGGGGAGCCGATGGTCAAAGTTATTGAATTCACAGGAGTTAAAGATTATGGCCGTTACGGCTTTCTGGATGGTGTATTTAATCATGAATAGGCGAGCCTTGCACCACCGCTTATTTTATGCAAACTTTAATCAGCCCAAAAGCGAGACGCAAGGAGGAAAATGTGTGAGGATAAGTTACAACAAATTGTGGCATTTAATGCTTGATAAGAAAATGAATAAAGCCGATCTTAGGCGAGCTACCGGTGTTAGCACCGCCACCATTGCCAAACTTGATAAAGGAGAAAATATAACCACCGATATACTTATTAAAATATGTAAAGCACTCGACTGCGAACTAAACGATATTATGGAGTTATCAAGAGATAAGTAAGGCCCGGACTGTGGTCATAGACTCCCCGGATTATGGGAAAGGAAATGAAGGGATGTATCATGGGCATTAAAAAGGACGAATGGATACGTTCCGACGGAGCAACTGAAATAAATAAAAAAAGACCATGCACCCAGCAGCCATATCACTACCAAGCATGGTCTTTTTACTTTAATCTTGTTGTTAGCACTCTGCCTAGAGTGCTAACAATGAGGGGTAAAAAAATATAGTTAGTTAATAGGCTGCTTTTCAAGTATTATGTTATTAACTCCTCTCATCTTTCCCCAAGCAGCACTTCTTATATTTCTTCCCACTGCCGCAGGGGCATGGATCGTTTCTGCCAACTTTCTTTCCGGACTTAAAGTCGAAAATATCAGCCCCGTCAAAATTAAAAGGTTCATCGGGAAGTGGTCTTAAATTTGACTTCTCGAATTTCTCAAAGATTTCATTCGGAGTATGTCCATTATTCTCCCAAAGCCTCACATTATTGGCCAGTTCCGTGACCATCTGCATTACCTCATTGACTTGTTTTTCATCTTTAAAATTAACTTCAAAAATATTAAATAGGTCAAATACTTTCTGAATATTAAAATCAT
>JAQVLN010000126.1 GCA_028704155.1 Desulfitobacteriaceae bacterium | reverse complement strand
CCCCCATTAACTATCTATTTTGATAAGCCTTAGCGCTTTTGAGTGAAGGCGTAGCAACACATAAACATTATGTCACCACGCCTCATCAAGTGTAATCCGTACTACATTCTTAGCTGCCGTGCAATATCGGCATCACTCTCCTGTTTCACCCTGGCAATTTGATCAATTAGTCTTTGGTAGTCAGCGATACATTCATTAAGACTTTTCTCAATCTTGTCTTTAGTTCCTCTGAAGTTTTGAATAAAAGCTTCTTCCGAGCCTCCTGACCACCAGTTTCTTACGCCTTCTACCATCGTCATCATGTGTTTAAGATCAGATTCTATCTTGTTAATCTCCGTGGTTAATTGCGTCTTGAGTCTATTTGCTTCATTAAAGTCAAATCTTTGATTGGCCATTTGTGTATTCACCCCCTTTCAAAAAGTCTTAATAATTGTTAAAGCAAAACTTAATCTTCAATAATGGCGAATCTAAGCCCTGTATATTTATTCTTGATAATATAATAACCGTCCCCTAGTGCCAGGTCTTTTTCGGGTGTACTAAAGGGTACTCTTACGGTATACAACCCCTGTTCCTTAATACTTCCTAAGAGAACCCCGGTCTGTTCCTCCTTAATCGCTTTGCTTAGGCTGTCCCAATTATTCATAAATTCGGAAATGTTATCTGCGGCAATTACGGCAACTTTCAGCCCATGTGCCTCCCGCACGATTTTTTCAAGTAAGTCTTTTAAGGAATCGTTGTCACTGCGTGTCAATTCACTTAAACGATCAATCACAAAAATAAGCTGTTTCCAGGATTTGAGCAGTTCATTAATATTCCCGGCTGCCCTTCGGTAATCAAGCAACTGTTTTCTCCTATCTTCAAGTACGTTCAGGAGCTCATTTGCAAAATCATCTCCAACCTTGGCCAAATCAGTTACATTAGGCATCTCCATTATTTTATAAAGCCCCATCCCCTTTGAATCATAAGCATAAACCTCGACATTATCCGTCATTTTGATCCAGGAAACCAGTAAGGTACTCTTTCCAGCCATAGGATCTCCTGCGACCATCATTACAGGCGTAGTATAGAGATCAACATAAACCGGGGACAGATCATTATCTCCAAGCCCTATGCTCAGGTACCCTTCCTTTTTCTTAATTGCCCGAATATTGACCTTGGTCGGCATAACCGGGATCGGCACCGCGCGGCCGGTGTCTCTCCGCTGGAACGCCTGGATTATTTGGTCTGTATCCATATTTTTAAATTCGGGTTGAGCCGTCTGGAATTCCAGCGGCGGTTTTCCCCGGACTAACCCCCGCCCGGCTACTTTCGCCGGCTCTAGTCCTTCCGTCCTTCCTACGATACCGGGATATTCAGTTTGATCGATGAGCTGTAAACAAAGTGCCATTTTGAAGTTAACCGCCAGTTTATACCGAACCATAGCCGCATTAGTCGCCGTAGCAACGAAATAAATACCGTATTTTATCCCTTCCCTAGCCAGCACCATTATTTTGTCGTCGAAAACCTCGTATGTTTCGGATAAGGCAAAATAGTTATCGATGAGGGTTATCAGGGCGGGGAGTTTTCTCCCATTTGCTCTGAAGTCGTTAAAACCTTCACTGCCCGTTTCTTCAAATAATTTCTTCCTTTCCTCAATCACTCTGAATAAGAAAAGAATAAAATGGTTGATTCGGCTTTCTTCTTCGAGGGTCATTACCCCGCCGCAATGGGGTAACGCTTGGAATGCCTTCAAACCTGTCCCTCCAAAGTCCATGATATAAAGGTTTACTTCTTCCGGAGTATAGCAATGAGCCAAGGATAAGCAAAGCGTTTTAAGCAGACAAGTTTTTCCTGCTCCCGGTGCGCCGTAAATAAAGAGATTGCCGTCTGTGGTGAAATCAATTTTAAACGTTTCCTGCTTTTGTCCTCTTGGATCATCAGTTATACCAATGGGCACGTTTAGCAGCTCATTGCCTTTAGTGGTCATCCCTGGGGTTGAAAAAAATTCATCCAGATAAATTGTTTCAGGAAGAGGTGGCCGCCACGGCCCTTCTAAAGGTTCCAAGTGAATACTCCCGCTAGTGTTGATGATATGCTGAACCATCGCCTTCAACTGTGAAGGTAATTCTTTTATTGCTATTTTTTCCTCATCTAAGGGGTAAATTTGCTGGGTTTTCCCGTTCAAAGAGACTGTATAGATTCGTTTAGTCCTGTTCGCACTCTTTTGCCTTTCTCCTTCGGGGTCATAATCAGCACCGGAATAAGCCGATTGGAATAATTCAAAAACTTCATCGTTCCCGACCTGAATATAGGCGCGGCCAGGTTCTTTGATCAGCGCTGCATCCGGCCTTTTGATCACATCTTTGCTATCTGCTTCATCCTGAACTTTTAGGCAGATTTTAAATCTGGAATTACTCCAGATCTGATCATCAACTACCCCCGCCGGTTTTTGCGTCGCGAGGATTAAATGAACCCCTAAGCTTCTCCCGACTCTGGCCGTACTAACCAATTCTTTCATAAAATCGGGCTGATCCTGTTTAAGCTCGGCAAACTCATCTGCGATCATAATAAGATGAGGAATGGCCGGCATCTCCCCGTTGTCCCGAGGACTATGATAAAGCTTCTGGTATTTATCAATGTTATTAACCCCATAATCGGAAAAAATACGTTGTCTTCTCATCAGCTCACTTTTAATAGACAAGAGGGCCCGAGTCGTCTGATTGCCTCCTAGGTTGGTGATCGTACCGACCAGATGCGGCATATTCTTAAAGACGTCCGCCATCCCGCCTCCTTTGTAATCGATGAGGACAAAGACCACATCATGAGGGTGAAAATTCATCGCCAGAGAAATAATGATACTTTGCAATAATTCACTTTTCCCGGAGCCGGTTGTTCCGGCCACAAGCCCATGCGGTCCAAAGCCTGTTTCATGTATGTCCAGATAAAACGGTGCCCCACCGGCTTTTACCCCTATAGGCACACTCATCCCTTTATAGGTTCTATTTTTCTCCCAACGGGACAATACATCGATCTCCGAAACCTTAGGCACTTTCATCATTTCTAATAAAGTAATCGATTGAGGCAGAGCGAAACTTACGCCCGCATTTTTAATACGCAATGCCGCCATCTTTCTTGCCGCCAATTCCAAATTCTTAAAATCAGCCTTGTCCGGGATAAAGACAACTTTTTCCCCGGAAACTCTATCGGCTAACTCTGCACTTTTCCCATGCAAAGTAATGACTGTTCGGCAATTCATAGGCAAATAGGCTGCATTTTGTGCCATAAACACCGTCGACACACTGAGTTTCGCACATTCATTGTACAAATACTTATTGATGGGCTCATTTTCAAGGAGAGAATTATCTTCCACAATAAAGACAAAATGAGGTAAAGCACCACCGCTGATCGTCTTCATTTCCCTTTCTTTCAAGATGGGGTATATTTCCGCCAAGGTTTGATGAGCCATTGCTTGACCGCAGATAAGGGTTCTAGTGATAAACCCATCATCCCACAGATGTGGTAAAAACCTTGCCCATTTCCATTTAGCCAGCCCCTTCTCCGAAACTAATAAGACGATACGGACATCGTCATAGCCATGATGAGTAATAAGCTGCAAAAGTAGCAGTTTTACCAATTCGGCAACCTGTTCAGCCTCTCCGGCAATCCCGCAAATTTGGGATTTTACTAAGTTAACGGAGATTGGTACATCAGGAATCTTCTCAAATTCAAGAGCAAGCCGCTGGGGTTCCGTTAGCAGAGGGTCACTTTCCATAATAATCGCTTGCTTGATATATTTTATCCGCATCGCCAAAGGTGCTCTGCCTACCCCTATGCGCAAAGAAAGAAAGTCATTATAGGAAGGAGTCCTTTCCCAAAGTCTGTTGTCAATCTTCATAATTCTTTGTACACATTCTGTAGCTTCCGGATTCATCTCTTTCATTGCGTTTGTCTGCTGTTCCTTGGCGATCATTAACTCACTCTTGGTATCGGCAATGAACTGAAGGTATTTTTGCTCGCGTTCCTTTTTCTGCTTCTTATACTTTCTTATCTGCGTTGCTGCGCCAGTTAAAGATACAATCACTGTTGTTACCGTAGTGGCAATCGAAATCAGCAAAAAAACCGACTGAAAGCTCATGGCAACCAACAAAGTGACAATAAGCATCACAATCGAAGGCGCAAGCAAGGCGAACCAGGATATTTCAGGTTTTTGGTATTCATTTGGAGGATTCGGTACCTCTATCTCTCCTGTTGGTATTTCCGGAAGGAATCGCGGTTGTCTGCTAAATTCAATATTCATCAGTTCACCTCTATACTTTTTGGTATTGGCCCCCTACTAATGACATCTTGTGCCATTCGCGCTTCAGGCAAAAATACAATTCGTTTTCGATGATATGTAAGTAATCCGCACTTTCCCCACATATTCTGATGCTGTTTCCGGTGGCAGGATCTATACGATAAATACTCCCTTCATTAAATCTATTTGTACCGTACAAATACCTGCCATCAGTATTCAAGCTTCCTACAGCCATACCGTCAAATACTTGTATCTGATTGGTATCCAACTCCAGAACTGTTAAAAGATGCTGTTTGTTTCGATTTGTATAGGCCAATTTCCCATCTATTAATAATAGGATTGAAGCCACCACACTGCTTACCTGTTCTCTTTCGCCGCCTCGGTTATTGCATCTCCAAATTCCGCGTACGTTAGTGTAATATAACTTTTCGTTTTCCAGGATAAAACTATCTACCTCTTCATCGATGATTCTTGTATCATCCTTCCCGTTTTTGGCGCAGCGATATACTTTCCGATCATCCTCACTGATATAATAGAGCCAATCCTCATGTAA
>JAQVLN010000125.1 GCA_028704155.1 Desulfitobacteriaceae bacterium | reverse complement strand
TCGCTGTTCCCAGAGTTCCAGATTCTTAGCTGTGGATTTCAACTTAAAACCTCCCTTCTGATCACTTGCTCTCAGTGTATCAGAGGGGAGGCTTAGTTACACGACGGTGTTTGTTCCACCGCTTACACAATTTGGGGCCTCAAGCGAAAAGACTGATGGCGCCCAATTTTCTTTATTCAACGAAGCTGAATCAAATGCAGATATGACCATACCGGAACCGGAAATTACCGAGGTAAAGGCAGGCACATTATCGCAAACGGACGCGCCTTACAACCGAAAAATTGCCGGAGGACTTACCTGTTGAGATAATTGAACACGAGCTGTCAGCTGAGGATTGTATCTGCCCCGCCTGCGGCAGCAAAATGCACACAATGGGCAAAGAAACCCGCGAAGAACTAAAGATAATTCCCGCCAAAGCAGTAATTACTCGTCATGTGCGGCATATTTATGCCTGCCGGAATTGTGAGGCGACATCCACTAATGTTCCTATCGTAAAGGCAGATATGCCGGAACCCGTCATCAAAGGCGGCTTAGCCGCACCGGAAACAATTGCCCACATAGCAGTGCAGAAATTCATGATGGCATCGCCATTGTACCGTCAAGAGCAGGAATGGAAGCAAAATGGCATCCTGCTTTCCCGGCAGACCATGTCAAACTGGCTATTCAAAGCCAGTGATAATTGGCTGGAACCGATATATGAAGAGATGAAGCTTAAGTTATGTCAGCATGAGGTGCTTCACGCAGACGAAACTACCCTGCAAGTGCTAAAAGAACCGGGTAAGGTGGCACAATCTAAAAGTTACATGTAGTAGGTGCTGACCTGTTTGACGCTTGCGTTCAGGGAAAGGGGATGGTTTTAAGAAAAAGCTCTTGACATATCCAAAAGGAGGTGACACAATGACGGTAATGTGACACGTCATTAAGGATGATACGGAAAGGAGCGATAAAATGAGTCAGAGATCAGTAAAAGGGAGCTTGGAGCTTGCAAAATCTATAAAACTTAGACGAAATGAGCTAAATCTCACTATCGAAGAGGCCGCATCAAAGGCAGGGGTTGGGACAAAAACCTGGAGCCGTTACGAAGCTGGAGGGTCAATAAGAAAGGATAAATGCAGAGGTCTGTGCAAGGCACTAAACTGGCATAGTTTACCGGGGGATGGAGAAGTTGGGACAAGTAACAAATTGAATATCAAAGAGTATAGAAATCATGAAGCATGGTCACCATATCTTGCGGAAACATTTGGAGATCTTGCTGCTATATCTTTTGTGATTGGTAGTGATATTCTTCTCGATAACCTCCAGGATGACATGAATGAACTTTCTTCAATGCCAAGAGGGTCGCACGTTGGGCAAATAAGCGTTTCATGGATTGAGACATTATTACCGCCACAATTTCTAATGAGGTATGATTATGACTTCTTGTATATTCTGCGTACGACAGTTATCCAATTTCGATTACAGGCCCCAAAGGGAAGTCCGATAATTGCGCATAGTGTAATAGAGGAACTGGCATTGTACTTAATCTTAGAAGAATCACGATTTCTAATGGAAAGTATAGAGTTGGATGGGGGACTGGATGATTATGAAAGCTGGGATGAATGGATATTTGGAATTTTCGATGATATGGATTTGATTACTTTTTTATATTCAGATACGTATTTAATTGATGGGCATACATACCATTTCGATTGTTGGTTGGAAAAACAGTTTTATTATAAATAAACATCCGGATAGAATTTTTCCTGCCATGGTATGAAATAATCAAACGGTTAATTTGCCGGTTGAATGCGAACGCCTGTTCTGATCATAATAAGATGATATAATAAATTTAGCGAGATAGTATTTCGGTGCTATTATAATAAATATACATCGATGGTCGGCATGAATATATGTTTGGGCATATTAACGACGGCTGGTTTATGGCACTTAGGAAAAGAAACTAAGATACTCGGCAGTTTGAAGAATGTACATTTTAAGAGAGGGTATGGAAATAAATATATGGCGAAGAGAAAAGATAACGAAATCACCATTCGTTCAAGTGCAGCCGAATACCTGATATATGTTGCAGCAACAGGTGATAATCCTCAAAGCTTTGAAATGCGCTACGAAGATGAAAACATCTGGCTTACGCAGAAGATGCTGGCGGCACTATATGACGTAGATATCCGCACAATAAATGAGCATATACAAAAGATATATAAAGATAACGAATTGGAAACAGGAGCAACTATCCGGAATTTCCGGATAGTTCAAACAGAGGGAACACGCCAAGTTACACGGGAAATAAAGCATTATAATCTGCAAATGATTATTGCCGTGGGTTTTAAAGTGAACAATGAACGCGCGGTACAATTCCGTAAATGGGCGAATCAGATTGTAAAGGATTACACGATAAAAGGATTTGCTATGGACGATGAACGCTTGAAAAATGCCGGCTCTATTCTGACAGAGCAGTATTTTGAAGAGCAGCTCCAGCGTATCCGTGAAATCCGTCTAAGTGAGCGGAAATTCTATCAAAAGATTACCGATATTTATGCAACCGCCATCGATTACGATGTAAATGCAAGTGCCACAAAGCGCTTTTTCGCTACTGTACAAAATAAGCTTCATTGGGCGATACATGGACAGACTGCCTCAGAAGTAATTTATACCCGCGCTGATGCCGAAAAGGAACATATGGGGTTAGCCACATGGAAAGACGCACCTCACGGAAAAATTCAGAAATTTGACGTATCGGTAGCTAAAAACTACCTAAGCGAATTTGAAATGGGGCAGCTGCAACGGCTGGTTTCTGCTTATTTGGACATTGCTGAGGATATGGCTCTTCGGCATATACCCATGACCATGCAGGATTGGGAAACCCGATTGAACCGTTTCATACAGGCAACTGACCGCAATGTTTTAATGGATGCAGGAAAGGTAACAGCGGAAATCGCTAAAGCTCATGCTGAAAGCGAGTTTGAAAAATATCGCATTATTCAGGACAGGTTGTTTCAATCAGACTTTGATAAATTAATTGAGGATACGAGGAAGGAAGAATGACATTTAAAGGCGTCGAATTCGACGCCTTTAAAATACATAAAAGTATCAGATACCTTCCCGCCAAGGGGGTACCAGATGGGTGTGTCATCATTATTACACACTCACTTATCAACCCTTGACATCAATACGACCGTCTCCACATGCCTTGAGTAGTCAAAAAAGATGTCGTACCCCTCTGGTACCCCCTTGGCGGCGATGCATATTTCTAAAACAGTCGCTTGGATAAGTCATTTTTTTAGTCGAATACGCGCCTGCTTTTGCTAACAATTCTAGCAAATTGTTAGCAATAAAACCTTCAAAAAGCATGTTAACCTCTTGAAAGCTTTATTCAATACAATTCCATCATCGTAACCGTTTTGATAAATGCTACCTCCTGAGCAGGGAAGCATTAATGCTCTTCCTCCATATACCTCGAATCAAGCAGAAAGCCGAGAAGCCCTTCCACATGACCGCGTTCACGCGAATCCTGCACTGCGACATATTGAAAATAGCAGTTCTCCTTGATCCAGGCTTTAGCCTTTTCATAATCATTGATTTCAGGGAAATTCTGATTATCCTCAACTATGTACTTTTTCAGCCTTGCGGTAGATTTATTGCCTTGCAGGTGATTTGTATATAATCTCCGTCTTAGCTTTCTTGTCCTTCCTACGTAAAGAGCTTCATTTGTAGACTTATCAAAGATAACATAAACAACCGCCATATCTTCAGCAAGCATAGATGGCTGCAAGGTTTTGAAATAATATTTATCACTTGCCAATAACTTCTCCTGCCAACGGATTACTGATTCGATTGTTGCTGTTTGATGTAACATTATTTTCTCCCCGCTCGTATTAAGCAATTTTCTTCATCAGCTGAACAATAGTCTTTGATATGAAGCTGGCCAGCTTGTCGTTGCCTCTTAATATCGAATTATTTTTCTCATATTTACTTATCACATCTAATGGCAAATAAACAGTCGTTTCATAGCCGAAGGAAACATGCGCATAGCTCCGGTTTGAGCTTTCAAAGCTGTTCTTAAAATCAGGTTCAAAGCTGCTCATGTCAATCAAGCCCTTATATTTGCCTTTCATTAAGGCCTTAAATTGAGGCCAATCAGGCCTTTTCCACTGTCGTGTAATGTCATCATACAGATCTATACACTTGTCCTTGCTTGCTCCGAAATGTTTTTGGTAATATGCCTTGTCAAAATACTCTGCGATAATAGTGGATTGAAAATGAGCCAGCCGCAAATAAGGCTCTGTCAGCAAATCGAGATTCAGCTTATCTACAGTCAATGAATTTTCGTAAACCCAAGACATGTTGTTGGTCGTTTTATTGAAAAGGCAATAGCCTTGCCATTTTGTATCCCCACTCCAAATTGTGACCATCAATCTTTTTGATTCATAATCCATGCTGAGCTGTGCCTCAGTACAAAAATCATATTCTAACGGGATTATGTACCTGCCTGAGTATTTCTCCGCATCGCTTTCATTTTCACAGCAATTTTTGATGAGACTTAATATCCGCTTATCAATTGCCGACTCATTTTCTCGATCAATCTGGATGTCTGTAAGCAGCGATATCGGGAACCACTGCTGGTAATGGTTTTCTAAATGGTTTAGGTAATGCCCTAATACACTATCCTCATTGCTTCCGGATATATTATAGATATCCTGCAGGGTTGAAATAATATCCTCCCATGTGCCGTCAATCAGTTCAGTATCCGGAAGATTGCCTCCTTGCCTAACCACCTCCGCAGCGATACTTTTCACCTGTTGCTTCAATTGGAGCCTAGGAGCCTGTTTCATAACACCAGAAATCAATTTTGCACGTCTTAAAAGCCACAATATATAGTGTTATAAATATGCCATTTGTACTAAATACGGACATCAACTTTCAGTGAAACTACTTTTGCA
>JAQVLN010000036.1 GCA_028704155.1 Desulfitobacteriaceae bacterium | reverse complement strand
AACCTCATCGCGCAGATCACGATAGAAATCCACGGCCTGTTGTGTGCCTGACCATTGCACCAGAGGCATCAGGCAGGATAATATATCTTCCGAACCGGCAGGAGACGGTACGGCTCTTCTTAATTGCAGCATCTCTTCGAACAATTCTGAGGCTTCATTGGAAAGCCTGACAACATTCCTAAGCCTGTCCTCGTCCAGTTTTTGTCCGGTAACATTGCCAATAAACTCTAAACATCCCTTAACTTGCTCTGCCGTATATTCCAGATAGTGTGATTCGACAGTATAGTAATCCATCCGAGGCGGTATATAGGGAACATCAAGCAGGTAACAAGGTGCCTTATATCCATATAAACGTTCTGTTTCCCTCCACCATTTCAAGTGGAAGTAGCAAGTACTGCTGTCTCCCAAAAGTAAATCCGGCGCCGGCAACCCTCCGCCCGGATAAGAAACATCCTGCCAATCCTTACCTTCCAACAGGTATCCGGTATGATTGCGAAAATACCCGCAAAGCTCCCTGGCATAACCTGCCCCTTCAGCAACCTGCAGCAATGGAGGGGTCATTTGTTTGGCAGCACAAGCCGCATTAAAGTTTTCCGGAAAAATCGGGAATACGCTTTGATAGACCCAGGCTAAATCCACCAGTCCGGCTCCGGTAATATAGGCAATTTTTTTGCTATGATCCTGGGCGACTTTATTTGCTTCTGCGTAATATTCCTTGACCATCGGAAAAACCTTTTTGGTTGTTTCAATTGATTTTTTAGATTTATCTGTCTTAACTTGTGACACGTGCATCCTCCCCAATCATCTCCAAAAAACTTTCGATCCTGGTTCTGGCCTGAGCATCCCCAAAAGTCCTTTCGACTTCAATTGAAAGTACAGGTAACCCTACTTCTTGCAGTTGTTTAACCATAAAAGGACGATCCATGGCGTGAGGGTCACACCACTTGTGTACGGCAAAGATAACCCCGTCGACCTGGTATTTATCTGTAAGTTTCTTAATGTGTTCCAGTCGGTCTTCTGCTACATGAGATGAACACATACAAGAGCATGGTACCTTATCCAGTTTCTGCCTAACCATGGCTTCGATCAGGTTATCTGCGGTCAATTTTTCCGGCAGTTTGATATCATCCCAGAAATAACGACTACCCATACAAAGATCATCCGAGACTACCATACCACCCAAATCTTCGATAAGTTGAAAAATTTCCGTATCGAGAAACAGGGTTCCGGAAAGATGGATTCGCGGACCTTTTACTGCCGGAAGCTGCCTTTTAGCCGCTTCTGCCAGTAATTCCTCAAGCTTCTTATTGGCTTCATCCTTTGGTACTCCCACAACCCAGTTCATAATTTCAGCTACTTCAACACCGGTAAATCCCGGACATTGGCTATTCCCTCTGGCATCATAAACCTGGCGCAGCAAACCACGGGTTTCATTATATACTTCAATAGCTTTCAGCATTTCCGCAGCAGTTATTTCCCGTCCGAGATATTCTTCCAGAGAACACTTAATAACTTTAAACTCTTTAATCAGAAACTTGGTTGCCATTTCTTTCTTTTCATTCTTGTTATCATGAGGAAGCGAGATGAATTGGTAATAAGACGGTTTTACAATTTCAGCTACGATCTGAAACAAGTCACAGCCACCCTCACAGGAATAAGCGCCAATCAGCCCATCAAGTGTATTTAATCCTTTTTGCAGGCCCATCTCTACAATGCTCCGTGCAAAATAACACATAAACACTGCCTGATATTGATTAGCCTCGACGACAGTAATACTGTCTCCCAAGAACTTGACCGGTAAAATACCCCCGGCGAACAGCAGTTCTTCAGGTATATGATTGCACATGTAGCCAAATACCTTTTTGCCTTCACTCTTCCACTGTTTGACAGCGTTAGACTGATCAGGCCAGCGGTTATAAGAATTTGATAACTGTGATATTGCTCCTAACACAGCAAACATCTCCCTTCGTTTGTTGCCATAAATATTTTTAATCATAAAACCATAAGCAATCAATGATTAGGCCACCTAATTGGTGGCCTAAAGTTTACTGTTTTATTTAGGCTGCATGCGAATAGCCCCGTCCAAACGAATCGTAGTACCATTTAGCATAGGATTTTCAATAATCTGTTGTACAAGTTGAGCATATTCAATCGGCTGACCAAGCCTGGGCGGAAAAGGCACTATGCTGCCCAAGGTCTCCTTGGCTTTTTCGGGCAAAGAATCAAACATCGGCGTATTAAAGAGACCGGGAGCAATAGTCATCACACGAATACCATGGGAAGCCATTTCCCGGGCTACAGGCAAAGTTAATCCTACAACACCACTCTTAGAGGCCCCATAAGCGGCTTGTCCAATTTGACCATCATAAGCAGCTATCGAGGCAGTGTTGATGATTACTCCCCTCTCGCCTAAATCATTGGGAGAATTATTGACCATTATTTCGGATGCTAATCTCAAAACATTAAACGTTCCGGTTAAATTTATCTGAATAACCTTTTCAAATGTTGATAAAGACAATGGACCGGATTTGCCCAGAACCTTTCCAGGTGGCGCAATACCAGCGCAATTAACTATTGCATTTACTGTGCCAAACTCCTTAACTGCCAGGTTCAGAGCTTCACTTACACTTACCTCATCAGTAATATCTGTTTTGACAAAAATAGTTTTCCTAAATGATTTTCTATTAAGTTCTGCCGCCAGTTTTCGGCCTTTATCCTCATCTATATCAGCTATGACAGCTTGCCCTCCATGGGCTACAATATTTTGAATAGTAGCTTCTCCCAATCCGGAAGCACCGCCTGTAACAAAAACAATTGTTTCATTTATATTCATCTAATTATCCTCCCTTATTCAATTTATCTGTCTCCATGACATCAGAATTACACTTCGATAATCATAGTTTCTCCCTGGGCCAGTCCGCCGCAAATGGCCGCTACTCCTTTACCCCCGCCCCTGTGAATAAGTTCATAAAGCAAAGTCATTAAAATACGAGCACCTGATGCTCCAATGGGATGTCCAATAGCGATTGCTCCACCTTTAATATTAATCTTATTTCGGATTTCTTCTAATTTCTTTATATCTCCTTCTGCCATAATCAGACTTGATACCAAAGGCATAGCCGCAAAAGCTTCATTAATCTCGATCAGATCAATATCATCCAGGGTTAACCCCGCTTGTTGCAAACATTCCTTGATGGCAATCCCCGGAATAGTTGCAATATAGTTAGGTTTAGTAGAACGTCCCAGAGCCGCTTTAATCTTACCCATGGGTTTAAGTCCCAGGCTTTTTGCCATATCAGCGCTCATCACTATCATTGCAGTAGCGCCATCACTTAACGGTGGCGCATTCCCGGCCGTAACTGTGGGACTACCAAAAACGGTTTTTAGTTTAGCCAGCTTCTCAATACTCGAATCAGGTCTAGGAAGTTCGTCGGAGTCAATTACTTTATCACCGGCTTGTATTGGGATTATTTCATCTTTGAACTTACCCTCTGCGAGGGCTTTGGCATAATTTTGCTGGCTTCTCAAGGCCCACAGATCCTGTTCCTCTCGGGTAACACCATATTCTACGGCAACATTTCCTGCATCCACAGAGACGGGATTATAACCTTTATATTCAATACCAAACATCCAATCCTGCATCTCTATCGGTCCTATTTTATGACCCCAACGAACATTAGGCGGAAGTAAAAATGCTGCACGGCTCATACTTTCCACGCCACCTGCAACTACCACATCTGCAGTTCCATTTGCTATAGATTGATATGCTAATCTCACTGCCAACAAACTTGAACAACAGGCCGTATCCACTGTTACTGTCATAACCTCAGGCCGGATCCCTGCTTTTAGGGAAATCTGACGGCCAATAACCGATGGGGTTTCGGCTTCTGCCGACAAGCAGTTCCCATAGTAAACCTCTTCAACTTCCTCTGCCTTAATCCCAGCCCGCTCAATTGCGCCCTGAATCGCCGTTTTTCCGACCTCAACGATGGGGATATCCTTTAAGCCTCCTACAAACTTACCAAAAGGTGTACGGACAGCACTTACTATTACTACATCTCTCACAAATTTTCTCCTCCTATTATCTTGATCTCTTTTCTTGTTAGTAAAAATCATTCTGATTTGATATACATTGGATTAATTAAGCTGTGTTCATCTCCCTTTTCAAATTTGCCGAATCATGAATCTAATGTACCATGTGTTTAAATATAAACAATTCATAAAGAATAGCAATTAATATGCCAAGACATTTCGAGAATAGATTTCAGGGACTTTAACTAAATTTCCAATGTCTGATTCTTAGCTGCCTGCTATAAGAGCAAGGGCAAAATCACGCATAAATAAAGGTTTTTAATCGTCTAACCCGAATTGTAATTTTTATACCCCGTTTATTTCCTGTTATTTTTTAATTTAAAATATTTTAAAGGATTTTAATTTTTAAATTTTATTACATGTACAATATAAATACAGTATGTAAATACATTGTTGTCCAGATATATGTACACATTTGCACACTATGTGATATAATTCGAATAAAACTTTGCACCTGCTAACTTAACATATAAAAGGTAGTGATAATATGAATTCAAAAGACGTCTTTTTTAATAAGAACATGATTTTACTTAATCCGGAGGATACTTTAGAGCAAGCTATAAGAGCTTTAAAAGAAACTAAACTTAATATGCTTCCTGTCGTAAACGCCGAAGGAGAGCTTAACGGAGTATTTACCAGGACCAACCTTTATAATGCCCTGCTCTCTAAAGCTTTTTTAACCAGTAAAATTGAGCCTTGGATTATAAAAGTTGTATTCAGCTTACAAGAAGATATGTCAATGGAAAAAGTTGAAGAGATATCAAAAAACAGCCGTGTCGGAGCTGCCCCTGTTGTGGATAAAAACGGTAAGGTAGTAGGAGTATTTACACAATCGAATGTGGTTCTTAACCTTTTTAAAAAGTCCAGTCAACTTAACGCCCAACTTACTGTAATTCAGGATATGATAGAGAACGGAATGATTGCTTATGATGATAAAGGATGCATTCCTCTTAATAATAAGAATGCGGAAAAGGTTTTGGGGTTTAATACCGGAAAAATTAATATTATCTATGATGGTATCGTAGTGGTCGATAAGCATGGGCATGTCACTTTGATTAATCAAGTCTTAGCCGACTTCCTGAAAGTAAAACCAGATGATGTTTTGAAAAAACACATAACAAAACTTATGCAGAATACCCGGCTCCATATAATCGCCAAGACCGGTGTACCTGAGATTAGTGAAATACAAAATATCGGAGAACAACGATACCTTGTTTCCAGGTTGCCAATAATTAAGAACGGAGTACCATCAGGAGCCGTAGGCAAAGTCGTTTTTCCCCAGCTTCCAGAAATCCAGGAACTTGTCAGAAGGCTCAATACCTTGCAAAGTAAAGTACAATATTATGAAGAATTGCAAAATTCCAAGATTAAACAATCAGTGACAAATAATATAATTGGAACCAGCCCTACTGTGCTTAACCTAAAGGAAGAAATTCATAAAGTATCGCGCACTAATTCGAATGTATTGATTACCGGCGAGAGCGGAACGGGCAAAGAATTAGTTGCACAGGCCATTCACTATGAAAGTGAACGTTCCAATGGTCCCTTTATCAAGCTAAACTGTGCGGCAATCCCGGAAAACTTGTTGGAATCGGAAATACTCGGTTATGCACCCGGGGCTTTCTCCGGGGCAAATCGAAATGGTAAACCTGGGCGTTTTGAACTAGCGGATAAAGGAACGCTTTTTTTGGACGAAATAGGTGATATGTCCTGTAAACTGCAGGCTAAACTTTTGCGAGTAATTCAGGAAAGAGAATTTGAACGCGTTGGAGGAACAAAAACAATCACCGTTGATGTAAGGATCATTACCGCTACCAACATGGATTTGCATAAGGCTGTAGCTGCCGGCACTTTTCGGGAAGATTTATACTATCGTATAAATGTAATCAACTTACATGTGCCACCACTGCGCGAACGAAAAAGTGATATTGAATTGTTGTCACTTAATTTTATAAAAAAACTAAACCATATACTTAAAACGGAAATTACCAAACTTTCACCTGAAGCATTGGATATTTTTATGAATTATTCCTGGCCGGGTAATATCCGTGAACTAAGGAATGTAATCGAAAGGGCTGCTAATTATGCCTTAAAAGGTGAAATTCAACCTGTTCATTTACCTATAAATTTACTTGTACCTAATGAGACCCTGGAATTAACACAGAATAAAAAAGATGACACCTATCGTAACATTGTCAAAAATACCCAAAGAGAGATTATTATTTCTGCCTTAAATAAGACCGGTGGCAATAAGAGTAAGGCTGCTAAAATGCTCAACATGAGCAGAACAAGCTTATACTCCGCTTTGCTCAAATTGAATATAAAATACTGAAGTTTCGCACCCACATGTAAAATCCACATGAACACTAGTTTTTTGCCTCTAAAATTGTCTCCATCATGGTGATGCTTCCTCTTATGATGATCAATAGTGTTCATACTGTTCGAGAATTCATTTTTGAATAATCAACTTGAAAACCTTGAAAAAACCAGTTAAATCATTATAATGCTTGATCTTTTGAGGTGCGAAACCTCAGTGATATAATGAATTAACTATACTGTTTCTATTATTTTAAAAGGAATGGTTGGTGATAAAATGCGTTTTCAGGATTTTATCAACAGGGATATGGTCTTACTTAATCTTGGAGATACACTAGAGAAAGCGATAAAATCCCTAAAACAGACTAAACTCAACATGCTTCCTGTAGTAAATGATCAGTGGAAACTCATCGGTGTCTTTACCAGGATCAACCTTTACAACGCTTTATTGAACAAGGCTTCTTTGGACAATGTTATAGATCCCTGGATTGTCAAAGATGTATTAAGCAAACTCCAGGAAGATATGTCCTTGGAAACTGTTGAAGAAATAACAAAAAAAAGCACCGTCGGATCGGCACCTGTCATGGATAAAGAAGGTAATGTTGTAGGAGTACTTACTAAAACAAATATGATTCTCAGCCTCTTTAAGAAGTCTAGTCTAATTAATGCCCAACTTACTGCAGGTCTGGATGCAATGAGTAACGGGGTAGTTGCTTTTGACGATAAAGGGTGTATCTCCCTCACCAACAAGAGTGCGGAAAAAATGTTAGGGCTCGGTAACAGTAAGAGCTTAGGACTTCCGTGGGATAAAGTAATCGGCGGACTGGATCTTCAGCCTGTACTTAAACAAGGAAAGGTCAAAACAGGCCTCAAGTATGTTCGCGGCAACATGGTAACTATAGTTAACATTATGCCGATAATAGATGATGTTACAGTGAAAGGGGCAGTTGCGGTTTTCCATGACCTGTCTGAGCTAAAACAAATGACCCAGGAACTTGAAGTTACAAGGAGTTTAAACCGCACACTGGATACTGTTATTAACAGTATTTTCGATGGTATTGTTGTGGTTGATGAGCGGGGGTATGTCACTCTGATAAATCAAGTCCTGGCCGACTTCTTAAGGATAAACCCCACAGAAGTTTTGGGTAAACATATCACTAAAGTTCTGGAAAACAGCAGGCTTCATATAGTAGCCAGAACAGGAGTTCCGGAACTTAATGAAGTACAGAATATCGGCGACAAACAATATCTGGTCTCCAGACTGCCTATAATCAAAAATGAAGTACCATCGGGTTCTGTAGGTAAAGTCGTTTTCCCTCAGCTTCCCGAAATTCAGGAACTCGTCAGAAAGCTCAATACACTGCAAGGTAAGGTAGCTTATTATGAAGAGGAATTGCAAAATTCCAAAATCAAACAATTAGAAGTTATGAAAATTATCGGTACAAGCCCGATTATGCTTGAACTTAAAGGAGAAATTGGTAAAGTATCACGCACAAATTCAACCGTCTTAATAACCGGAGAAAGCGGGACCGGCAAAGAATTAGTCGCCCATGCTGTACATTATGAGAGCAAGCGTAAGAATCGTCCCTTTATCAAGATGAACTGTGCGGCCATTCCGGAAAACTTATTGGAATCGGAAATATTCGGTTATGTTCCCGGGGCTTTCTCTGGGGCAAACCGCAATGGCAAACCCGGACGTTTTGAACTAGCGGATAAAGGAACGCTTTTTTTGGACGAAATAGGTGATATGTCTGGCCGACTTCAAGCTAAACTTTTGCGTGTACTTCAGGAAAGAGAATTCGAACGGGTCGGAGGAACAAAGACAATTAGTGTTGATGTGAGAATTGTCACCGCCACCAACATGGACCTGGAAAAGGCCGTGGCCAATGGTACTTTCCGGGAAGATTTATATTATCGTTTGAATGTGATTAATTTACACATGCCACCGCTGCGTGACCGTAAAAATGATATTGAATTATTGTCCGTGAGTTTTATTAACAAACTAAATCGAATACTAAAAACGGAAATTACCCAACTTTCACCGGAAGTATTAGATATTTTTATGAATTATTCCTGGCCGGGAAATATACGTGAACTACAAAATATAATCGAAAGAGCAGCTAATTATGCAACAAAAGGTGAGATTTTACCTGTTCACCTGCCTTTAAATATGCTTAAACCAAAAGAAAACATGCAATTGACACCGGATGGAACTGAAAATAGCTATCGGGACACTCTCAAAAAAACCCAAAAGGAAATGATTATTAAAGCTCTGGAAAAGTCCGGCGGCAATAAAACCAAGGCTGCCAAACTACTAAATATGAGCAGAAACAACTTATATTCTACTTTACAAAGACTGGGGATAAAATAAATATTATAATATTTATTTTAAGCTTGTCTGTTAATATAATTGAACGTAAATCAATTTGAACTTCTATTCTATCTCAGGATTTCTTCTGCCATTAACGCTTCCCCTGAGGTTAAATGAAAATTGCCCAAGTAACCTTCTGTTAAAGGACATCCTAACTTATGATAAAGGATTCCCGACTGACGTATATCGCCAACAAACAGTACTCCTACAAGATTCCCACCTGAAAGAACAAGTTTTTGATAACTTCCGGATGAAGGATAGTTTAATATTTGTTCGTTATTTGTTATCTTCGGCGCTAATCCTTGTCTATTGACAGTATTACCCAAGGCTATAAGGGAAAGACCAAATAGTTGAATCGAATTCATGCAAAAAACTCTGGCATGCTTTTCCCTTGCTCCAGCCATATTGGCGCCTGCTGTTTTTCCTTGACGTATGGCATTTAGCCAGATAGCCTTTACTGTAGATTCTCCACTCAAAGGATCCTGAGTCTGGGCAATATCTCCCGCCGCATAAATACCAAGGATATTGGTCTCCAAATATTCGTTAACAAGAATACCTTGTTCTCTGTTAATAGCATTATTTACCCAGTCAATATTCGGCTTAACTCCTATGGCAATTAACACAATATCCGCCGGCAGTATGGCAGAAGCAGTTTCAACTGCTTCGATCTTGTTTTTTACAGACCTGAAAGATTTCACTTCAGTGTTCGGGCAGATATTTATTCCCAGTTTTTCTGCAGCCCGGCATAGCATTTCCGAAGCAACTTCATCAAGTTGGGCAGGCATAACCCGCGAACTCTTTTCGATTAGCGTCACATCTAACCCATAGGATTTAAAGGCCCTGGCCGCTTGTAATCCTAGTAGACCAGCCCCAATAATGACAGCTCGTTTTATTCCGGTATGTTCCAAATGGGCAGCAATTTTTAAGCTGTCTGCCTTATCCCATAGTGTAAATACACCTCGGATATCGCGGTTTATCCAAGATGGAATGACATTTTGGGAACCTGTTGCCAGGAGAAGACGATCATACTTAAGTAAATCCCTGTTGTTGTCATTATCTTCCAAGGTGATGCTGCGCTCTTCGATATTTACTGCAATCGCCCGCTGTCCTGCTACCACCTCAACCTTATGTTTCTCAAAGAAAGCTGCATCCCGAATAAAAAGTTCACTTTCTTCAACCTCTCCCACCATGTATTCCGGTACAAGAATTCGGTTATAGGGGAGCTTTCCTTCAAAGGCTATAATGACAATCTCACCACAAGGATCATATTCACGTATCCCTTCAATTGCACTGATTCCAGCCGGGCCATTACCCACGATTACATAGCGCAAGCTTCCTCCCCCTTTTTTTCAGACTTCGTCACAACACCATATTTCTGCCAGTTCCTCTAGTAAAAGCTGAGCCCTGACCGGATTAAATACCCCGCAAACACATGGTGTTGCCAAAAGTTCCGCAGCTTCCTGCCCGCTCCATCGTCCTCTCTTGATATCCAGGATCATCTGCCGGACAAGGTGCTGAGAAACCATTCCATGCCCGCACATCGTTGTAACCTCAAGGATTTCATCTTCCGGCAGCTTGGTTAAATTTCCGCGTATCCCAACAGAATATTCTACCGTATGTCTGTTAAGGCCGGCCTCCCTACAGGCTTCATCGACATGCTCAACTATCCCGGATACAATGACCGAAACCCCTAAATCGGCTTCCTTAAGTTCTTTAAGAGCCTGAGCAACCTGATTACGGTCGGTAAAAACAGCATGCACAATAGAGGTATCCTGGATATTCTGAAAAATTATTTCTTTATCTACAATAAATTTATTCCCTGTCTTCATATCACCTGTATTGGCAACATCATACTTATTGAGGATTCGTAATAATTTCTCTAAAGCCCCACGCGATCCTGCCTCATTAAAACCTTTAGCAGTCATGGAGAAAATTACATAATCCTGTTGTAGGTTTTCCGTAGTCCCTTTGCGATGCAAGGTATGGGTCATCGGGAAATCCCTCCTTTAACATGGAGACGACCCAGGCCAACATTAGTTTTTCCATTATAAGAAAACCATTTTCCGCTTTTCTCCATAATTTTTGCTGTTGGGACAGATGAATCTTCACTGACTCTTGATACCAGATCAACAGAAAAAACCGTATCAAGCTCCTCGGCCATATTTTCAAGGATTTCCAAAACAGCAACAACTCTATCTAAAGGAATAAGCATTTCAATAATAGCAGAAAGAACCTTTTCATCAAGCACCTCAGGATTCATTTCCCCGGTTTGTTTATTAATTAACAAACCGGTGAGAGGATTATTGACTTCAAACTCTACACCTAATTTTGCCAAAGCTTTAAATACCTTTTCTATATCTCTCATCCTCGCTCCGGTTCCGGGACGTCCCATTTCCGCAGCCATTCCGGCATATCCATGTTGATAGCGACCGGTTATGTCGTTTGTTTTCATCTCCTCTGTTCCCCGCCCAGGTACCCGGGTTTCTTTGTGCTCAGCCAAAGGATTGCTGAAAGTCCCTCTGATAGAACGCGGCCATCCATGAAGCGGCTGGAACAAGGCCTCAGTCGAACAAATTCCCGCCCTTTGGCAGATTCCGCAATCAACACATTCATCTTCATTGACACTACAATGTACTTTATTTCCCTTGGCACTTCTGATAAATTTAATTGAGCCCATTGTACAATATGGACGACATTGACCACATCCCACACATTTACTGGCATCTATCTGCAAAGGAATTCTCCTCTCTGCTGTTCTTGTCAAGAATAAAAATCAGTTACGTTTTCATTTTAATATAGTTATTGGGAAAAGTATCGGAGAATCTTTTCAGTAATATCCTCCGGAGTACAATATTGAATTACTTCTCCAAGTTCCTTGCTTAATGCTTCGCTTCCGTCAAGCGGCAACTTTACACCTGTAAAAACCTTTGCTCCGGCATTGGCAAAACCCAGGGCAGCCTGGATATCACTTACTTCAGTCATTTCCGGGAATACTGCCGTAACCTTTAACCGGCTGATAGTCTGCACAAGTTCCACTGCAGCCGACACTGCCAATTCTCCGCCCAGACAGTAAGTTACAGGATGATTTGCCAAATCTGATTGAGGAAATTCCATAAAACCGGCCTTTTGCTCACTTTTAGCCAGGCAGCCATAGCGACCCAAAGTAACTGCAGTATTGCCATAAGACAGACATAAAATACTTTGAGCAGAGAGCGATTTCGCAATCTTAACTGCCATTTCGTCATTTGTTACTTTAACATTGGAACCACTGGCAATAATACAGAGTCCTTTGATGATTCCCTTTTTACCAGCATTTTCAATTATAGCCGGGTTAAATGTATAGCCTATACTTACCGTTACGAGATCACTATTCATATTAACGAGATTTTTCTTCCTTTTCTTTAGAGATTCAATTGCTTGACGGAAAAGTTTCTTCAGTTCGTCTTTAGTAGTAAGGGCAGTACATTCAGCAAACAGGGTCTGAAACTTACCGGTTAAATTTCTTCCTCTGCTTATACTCTCCCGGCCAACCAGGTAAAGGTCAACTATCCCACTTAACAGAGCAAATTCTACAGTACCTTGATTGCTCACAACATTATAATCATGATTCAGCGAAAAATCGCCGACCAACAACAGGTTATAAGCTCCGGGTATTCCTGAATTGACTGCCTCAGCTTTAAGCTCTCCGGCAGCTTCTGCTGCGAGATCCAGAACTACAGGTGATACACCATCAAAACAAACATTAATACTGTCAGATTGCAAATTACTTAAGCCTATACTTCGGTCGGTTAGTAAAGATGTTCCATTCAATAATTCCAAAAGTTCTGCATTAAACTTCAACAGTGAAATGTATCGCGCAGCTGCCGCAAATAATAAGGAAAGACGGTCACCGGCCGTCTTTAGACCGAACCCTGACAACGGGCCGGTTAATTCCCAAGCCTTCTTTATCCAACCGGCAGATTCATTTGTTTCATCAGTTATCATCCAGGAGTCAGCTTTCGTCTTTAAACTTCTTTGATCAACTTCATCAGCAGAATTTTTTTGTGCTAAACGTTGTAACAAAATATGGGTTGTTTCTACCAACCGGCTAACCTTGGAAACTTGCCGGAATAAACCGTTAAACACTAAGTCATCCCTGGTGAAACCGCAGACTGTTGCTGTTTCTTCCAATTGAAAAGGGTTTAAACGGCAGGGACCTTGCAAACACTCCTGACAAGTCAAACCCAAGAGACCAAAACCATCCTGAGGCATCATCTTTTCCAGCCGGTTCCAGGATAAATCCAGGCCTTCTTTTTTGGCTTTAAGCAAATACGTCCGGGCTGTCGGATCTGTTGTTTTCCTCCGTACCTTTCGCATAAAAACTTACCCCTCCTTTAAAAAACCCTCCTGAAGACGGACTAATCCCGCTTCCCTGCTATTCTTTAATTTTAAAAAATAGTCTGCAGGTGTAAGCTCTATCAAAGCCCCGGTTGGACAAGCTGCAACACAGAAAGGTTCAGGTATTTGAAAACATTGATCACATTTATCTGCAGCATTCTTTTCAACTGCCGGGGAAATAACCCCATAAGGACAGACCATTACACACATCCAACAAGCCTTACACTTATTAACATCCACGAAAACACAACCGGTTTCGGCATCCCTCTGCATAGCTCCGGTAGAGCAAATTTCCAAGCAGGAAGCATCTTCGCAATGTCTGCACTGGATAGCCAATGGCCTGACACCATCCCATTCAACATAGACCCTGGACCGAGGTAAGATAGCTTCATATACTGCCTCAGTTAAATCTTTGCTTACAGAATCACGTTCTACTGCACATCTAAGTTCACAAGTCTTACAACCCAGGCATTTATTTTGATCCACAAAAATTCTTTTCACTGAGTCGCAATTATTAACCATGAAGTCACCCCCTTGCCATTGCCGATTATTTGGTATAGGTGATATTTTCGGCTTCCAAACTTCTTCTTACTATTAAGTCAGTAGATATTTTATGAAGTTCCGCAGATTGGATAGCCCATCCCTCAATATAAAAACGCTTAAATAATTCCTGGCTAATATCATTAAAGCTGCGGTTATTCTTATAATTTTGTATGATAAAATTATGGACTTCCCCGGCAATTGCCAGGGAATAAGGTACAAATTCCCTTACCTTCCTTTTGCCAGTTAGCACAGGTGTATGAGGGAAGGCTAATACTGAAGCTTCAACCGCAGAAACTTTTTTGATACTGTTAATATAATCTGTGTAATTGGCCAAGTACATCGGAAAAATATCCTTACTGTAAACATAACCGAAAACATCTGAGGGGAAGAGCACTTCACCCAAAGAAAGATAACAAGACATACTGCAAGGACTATGCCCCGGTGTTAAGCTGAAAAAAAGTTTACAGCCATCTCCTAAATCTAAAACATCCCCCTCATTCATTATCATGTCTACATTAATAATTGCCGGCGGCTGAAATGAAGCATCATAATCTTTAAGAAGCCCATTTTTCAGGAGAGTTTCAACTACTGCTTTGTCTTCAGAAAAGTGACCGGCAACTACTTTTTCTTTTTTTAAGACCTTGGCCGCAATAGGCGAAGCTACTATTTTTAGATTAGGGAATGCCCTAAGCAAATCGGGCACACCGCAAACATGATCAAAGTGAGCATGTGTTATAATAAGATAATGAATTTGTTCCGGAGAAATCCCTAGTTCTTCTATTCCGGAAACTACGTTCGTTACGGTATAGGTTAGCCCCGGTTCTACCAAAGCACAACTCTTACCCCGAACCAAATAAACCTGATAATAAGGATCCCCCATTTGATAAACTTTTTCTGATACTTTGGTAATGGTATTATTTGTCATCGCAAGTCACTCCTTCACCCGATCAGGGTTATTTCTAAAGTAGTAAAGTTACGTTTAAAGGGTTACTTTTTTCGCAATATAAGATTATAAAATAAGCACAAGGTTAAATTCCTGTGCTTATTTAAATATATAAGGAGTAAATAATTATTGCGTCAGTGCATACAATACACTTTCAATTTTACACTTTACTTTACTTGTATACAAGATATAATACCAAATAGAATGCTCAACTGTTAAGAAACTTTAATCGAAACCCAAGGGGTAGACTCCCCCACCGAAGTCTCGATGTTCAGCTTAAGCCGAACGATTTTACTTAAACGTTTTCGGCAATTCTGAAAATTAGTTTTTCAGTTTCCTCCCAGCCAAGGCAAGCATCGGTAATTGATTTTCCATAGACGTTTTCTCCAATATCCTGATTGCCTTTAACAAGATAACTTTCAATCATAAGACCTTTAATCATCTTATGAAGTAAAGAATCATACTCCCTGCTCATTAAAACTTCTCTGGCTATCCTGGGCTGTTCGTAATAACATTTCATAGAATTAGCATGATTCGTATCAACTATTATGGTCGACTTTTCCAGTTCTTGTTCTTCATATTCCCTGGCAATATTAATTAAATCCTCATAATGATAATTTGGAATATTCCTTCCATAAGAATCAACTGCCCCTCTTAAAATAGCGTGAGTAAGTGGATTGCCTGAGGTTCTAACTTCCCATTTATTGTAAATAAAAAGATGGCTGGTTTGGGCCGCTCTAATTGAGTTAAACATTACAGAGATATCTCCACCCGTTGGATTTTTCATACCTACAGGAATATCAATACCACTTGCAGTTAATCTATGCAATTGGTTTTCTACTGAACGGGCGCCAACGGCAACATATCCCAGAATATCTGCAAGATAGGTATAGTTATCCGAATACAACATTTCATCGGCCGCAGGCATATGAAATTCACTTAATGCCCGAATATGCAACTTTCTAATGGCTTTAATGCCTTCAAATAAATCCGGTTTTTTAGTCGGATCAGGTTGATGTACCATACCTTTATAACCTTTTCCGGTAGTCCTGGGCTTATTCGTATAGATCCTGGGGATAATTAATATTTTATCTCTTATTTTTTCCTGGACTTCTGCAAGCTTTCCGATATACTCACAGACAGAATCTTCCTGATCAGCAGAACAAGGGCCTATGATAAGAATAAACCTTTCATCCTGATTTTCAAAAATTGCCTTTATTTCTTTATCCCTGTTTTTTTTAATAATCTTTATATGGCTTGGCAAAGGAATTTCCCTGATAATTTCAGCCGCATCAGGTATTTTCCGGATAAATTTCATACTCATACTAAGTTCTCCTTTTGATTCTATTCTGCAAATAAATGTTTATCACTAATTAGTTTATTTCCTACTGTAATAAGAGAATCCAGCAATCCTTTATAATGCCTTCGACTGCTTTAATTCGTTGAACATAGCCCTCATTAAATGCACAGGCATTGAATGCGGATTACCCTCAGGGGTAATTGTAGACAGAACAATAGTCACTGATTCATTATTAAATAAATCAATGAGCTCTTTTGACAGATAATCTCCGATTATTTTACTCATTTTTCAATCATCTCCTTTAACAAAGTTTCTTGCCTTATGCAACAGATATTTCCCATTTATCAGAACTAACTTTGGATTACTTCATTTTCAGTTGTATTTAATAAAGATCTTCTAACTCACTTAACCAAAGACTATAGCTGGCATCACTGGGCATTATCCAATCGCCACGAGGTGAAAGGGCTACTGAACCAACCTTCGGTCCATCGGGCATGCAAGAACGTTTAAACTGTTGGGTAAAAAACCTTTTGTAAAATACCTTTAACCATTTAAGAATCTCTTTTGGGAGAAATTTGCCTTTGAATGCAATACACGTCAGGTAAAAAATTTTGCGAGGACCAAAACCCTGCCTTACCATATTATAAAGGAAAAAATCATGTAGTTCATAAGGACCAATCATATCTTCAGTTTTTTGGATGATTTTATCACGGGAATCCGGGGGTAGCAATTCAGGGCTGACCGGTGTATCCAGGATATCAAGCAAGGCAATTTCTATCTCATTATTTCTAACATTAGTTGAATACCATTTCACCAGATAACGGACTAATGTTTTGGGAATACTGGAATTCACAGCATACATACTCATATGGTCACCATTATAAGTACACCATCCCAGAGCTAATTCTGACAGATCCCCGGTCCCTACCACAAAGCCTCCTTCTTTATTGGCAACATCCATTAAAATCTGTGTACGTTCCCTTGCCTGGACGTTTTCATAGGTAATATCCTGAACGTTCAGATCATGATCAATATCCTTAAAGTGTTGCAGGCATGATTTTTTAATAGAGATCTCACGTACAGTTATTTCTAATCCTTTCATTATTTTCAGGGCATTGGCATATGTTCGGTTTGTTGTGCCAAATCCAGGCATTGTTATTCCGATAATATTTCTGACCGGGAGATTCAATTTTTTAAATGATTCAAAACAAATTAACAACGCCAGAGTTGAATCTAATCCACCTGAAATACCTATGACAACCTTTTTAATATTGGTTTTGATAAGACGCTGAATTAACCCGGTGGATTGAATAGCAAAAATCTCATTACACCGGACATCTATATCCTTTTTTGAATTTGGGACAAAAGGATAGGGATCAACCTTTCTTTTTAAACTTAAAGCGTCATTATATTTTCGCAAATTAAAATCAACAGTTAAATAATTTAAATCAGGCTGCCTCTTTTCCATAAAACTGTTCATTTTGGAGCGATCATTCATTAATTTCTGAATATCAATATCTTTGACAATTGTTACGGAATCCTGGTACATTGTTTGCTCCGCCAGGATCATTCCATTCTCAGCAATCATCGAATGTCCGCCAAAAACAACATCAGTTGTCGATTCGTCTGAACCTGCTGATGCATATATATATCCGCATATAGTTCTGGCTGATTGCTGAGAAACTAAATTCCGCCTATAATCACTTTTGCCGACAATATTATTACTGGCAGATAAATTAAGAATTAAATTGGCACCATAAATTGCATGGTAAGAACTTGGTGGTATGGGCATCCATAAATCTTCACAAATCTCTATCCCAATTCTCAACTCAGATTGTAAATCGCGAAAAATAAGATTTTCATTAAAAGGTACGACCTGATTACATAGCCTAATTTGCTTACTAATTCTTGAGGCAGAAGATGCAAACCAACGTTTCTCGTAGAACTCACTATAATTAGGAATAAATGTTTTGGGAACTACTCCGAGAATATGACCACGATGAATTGCTACAGCACAGTTGAAAAGTTGATTATTATTAAGTATAGGCATTCCTAATACAATCAGCATATCAAGATTAACTCTGGTAATAAACATTGCCAGTTCTCGCTCTGCACTAATGATTAGCTGCCTTTGATTAAACAAATCACCACAAGAATAACCTGTAATGCATAACTCTGGAAACAATGCTACCTGCACACCTGCATATTCTGAAGAAAACCTATCGATAATCGTGCAAATTTGGTCAATATTATACACAGGATCAGCTACTCTTAAATGAGGTATCCCCACTCCCACGCGAACAAATCCCAGATCATTGTTATCAAACAATTTAATCATCTCCCAGCCCTGATTTTCTAAAAACCGTTAATTTATTGCTCATTAAACAATTTCTAAAAGCCGAGTAGAGTTCTAACCTTTGCTTGTGTTGGAAAAGTTGCCTTAAAGCAAATTCAGGCAGACAGTTAATTTTAACATATAATAAACTTGATAAATTTTTATATATTTCAGAGACATTTTAGTTTAGTTTATTTTTGTTTAGTAGTAAAGAGAAGCACACTATAAAAATATAATCACGGATCTTCCTTTGGGACAATTGCTAATTTTGGTTTGACTTTTCTTTAACCTCCCAATTCGTTAATTCTACTTAAGACAGGCGGGTGATTATAGCCGAACCAAACAATAAACTCCGGCGGGGAGACATCTGATTTATTCTTTATTGTCAGGTCAATTTGCACATTCACTAAGGCCTTCGAATCTCCGGTTAATTCCAGGGCAAAGCGATCTGCTTGTATTTCCATTTCACGTGAAACAAAACTTTGCAGAGGATTTATTACAAATAATATAAGCATTATGAACAACTGTAAGCCTGCCCAGGTCTGAATAAGATAAAATCCCTTGCTTGATTTAAATTCCGATAGAAAGAAAACCATAACTGCCCAAACCAGGAATGTGCCAATTATCCCCAAAGCAAGCCCTTTAATTATATGTCCCTTAGACCAATGACCAAATTCGTGTGCCAAAATAACACTAACCTTTTCAAGAGGATAATTATTCAGAAGATTGTCATAGGCAACTATTCGCTTGGTTTTTCCTAAGCCTGTAAAATAGGCATTCACCATCGTAGTGCGCCTGCTCGCATCCATTACCAATACTTCTTTTACTTGCATCCCTGCCTTATCCGCTAATCTTGTAACAACACTAGTTACATCAGGATCTTTTACCACCACGAACTTATTAAATAGCGGAGCAACGATTACAGGCCAAAGCAAATTTTGGAACACAAGCCATACGGCTAAAAATGCAGCCCCGATTATCCACCAAAATTTAGGCCAACGGGTAAGGATAAAAAAGAAAAATAATACTCCGCAAACTGATAAAAACAAATCTATTATTGCACTTTTAAAAAAATCCTGCCACCATAAAAGTAGTGATTGTGTAGAAAGTCCCCAGCTATGTTGCCAAAAAAAATCACTATATAATATCAAAGGTAACCTTACCAGGCTTAAAATTATCCATATAAGCAAAAAATAAAAGAGAACACCGACCCAGAAATTTCCCCTGCTTTTATTTTCCACCCATCGTGCAATTGCCGCACCTTTATTACTGAATGCAAACCAGATTAAAACTATTGCCTGGGTTATAAAACTTGTTATATAAGATAACCTTGGAATAAAATTATAAGCCCGAGCACTTTGAATTTGATCAATGGTAAAATACTTAAAGGCAGTCGGGTTAACTTTTCCGGGAAAAACTACATTTGCCAAATAGGCAATGCTAAATAAACCGGCAAGAATAATAAGTATTAACCACTGAATATTTATTTTTCGATGCAAAGCTCTTCTCCTCTTTAATTATTTTGGTTAAGGTTTCACTAG
>JAQVLN010000035.1 GCA_028704155.1 Desulfitobacteriaceae bacterium | reverse complement strand
GTTGTGGTATGCGACAAGACCAAACTGGACCAACAGGGCTGCAAGGGAAGCCCTGATCTAATTGTGGAGATTACTTCACCCTCTACTTTTCAAAAAGACCTCAAGGAAAAATTCCTCCTTTACGAAAAAGTAGGCGTCCTGGAGTATTGGATCGTTTATCCTGAGGAAAATACCATATCTGTGTTTCATCTTACAGATGAAGGAAAATACAGCAGGCCAGAAGTATACACCGAACAAGATTCTATTGCAGTTGGTATTTTCGAGGATCTTACAATAGAACTTCCCGAAGTCTTTTCCTAAGATGGTGCATTAGTGCTTTTACCTGGTTATTAATACTCATAGATACGAACGAAAACCACCTGCCTTTAGGTGGTTTTCGTATAGCATTTTAAAGGCGACTCCTTACAATATAATACCCGGTCGAATCCTTAAGAGCAGGAATCTGCCGGGTAAATGTAATTTTGAGTATTTCTAATAACATCCTCTACCCCGATAATTATGATTTTGTATCTTTAGGGCCTATCAACTCCAAGGTATTCTTTAAGCGCAGCCTGGGTAATCTGAGAAAAATTCACTCCATGCTTTTCTGCCAAATCCTTTAACCATGCCGGTAAAGTTATATTTGTCTTTACAGATCTGTTATCCATCTCATCCTTTACAAATTCCGGAAACACTGTGATCGGCACGATTATTGAACCAGTTGGAATATTGTTAAATGGTGGCTGAGCGGGAACTGGGATTGAATCATTATCCTTTTCCATTCCCCACAGATGTAGTCCTAAAGCTTCATTTGCCATACCCTGAGCATGTTGAAAGTTATCACCTATTGAAATACATCCTGGTAAGTCAGGAAAATATACACCAAATGTTCCATCTACTGACGGTTCAAATACTGCAAAATAAGTTATTTTACGCAAGTTAATCCCCCCTATATTATTTTCTGTTTATTTAGTAGGATACAGGCTTATTTCAACCCAGCCTGCTTCCATATGCTGTTGAGTGTACCAGGTGGAAGATCACCTTTGTGGTTCGGTAAGGTTACTTTACCCGGTTTTGTTGGGTGTGTGAGCTGGATGTGTGAACCCTTAGTATATTTTGTTATTCATCCGTGCTCTTTGAGTATCTTCATGACCTCCCGAACCGTCATTGTGTATTCTCCCCCTTCTATTATATTATACGCATCATTCATGCGTATATCAATGTTTGGGCATATATTACTTAATATTTTTCAATCCCTAATTTGACAGATAGGATTCATTTTGTTTAGTATTTTTCAAAGTTTCGCTATAGTATAATAATTCCTGCTTAATTATAAATTACTTTCGCGACATTTCGAGACCAAAAAGAGCTCAAGACTGCAGTACTGTTCGTTTCGGAATAGGTTACATTAATACAAAAGAGATATTATATTTTTTACATGAGGCACCCCCGAACTATTCCGCCTCCTGGAGCCGCTCCACTATACTTTGCTTATCAGTCAATGCATACAATACCAAAGGAATAAGCGCACCAAGCACAACCAGGAAAGGCAGTACGATTAAAAGAGGCCTCAGGATAAATTGGTAACTGAAAAACCACAGCAAACCACAGAAGGGTTTAACAATCAATAGTGAAAATATCGTACCGAAAGCGAGTGAGAGCACGCAAGTGCCAAAGGAATAATATAAGCCTTCATACATCAGCATACTACGTAATTGCCTCCGGGTCATGCCAATGCTTTGCATCATAGCAAATTCCTTACTTCGAGTCAAAATGCTCGTGAGGTTGGCATTGATGAAATTCAGTACACCAATCACCCAATAATAAAGCTCAGTGCGTTGCCAATCATAACAACAGTGTTCCGCATACCGGAAAACTCATTGAGAGCGGTAAACTTCGAAGTGTAATTCATCACAGGTTCCACCTTGTCAGTGTAGCCTTGTAAAAAGCTTTCCATTGCTGCTTCCTGATCTTTCGAAACATTAAAGGCATAGCTCATCACCGCCGGCTGCTCCACAAATGTCTTGTATACTTCTGCCGGGAGATAGAAGTTATAGTCCCATCCCGTGCGGTCGGAATTGGTACTGGTTTTTATTGCCACATGACCAAGCACTGTAAACTCTTTTGTAGTATACTCCCTATCGGCAAAAGTTTGCGACGTTCCCTTGTAGTTATGAAGGGTGAGCGTTTCACCCACTGCAAAATGAGCGCTGTCCATTTGCGGCACACCGTTGTCATCCAATTTAACTCCCTCCAGAATGTACTTGCCGGTGGCCAGCTTTTCAAAATCAAGCTCGCCATCGATAAGTTCCAGTCGTTGGAGCGGTAAATTTTCAAGACCGTAGACAGCGGCCATAAAGTCGCCATAACTGTTGACGTTATAACTCTGTGTTGTGTTTTTTTCGTCCTCTACCGCAAACATTTCTGCTCGGCCACCGTACAGACGCCCGCCCTCCTCAAAACCGGGCTGAGCTTTCACTGCCTGAATGAAGCTTTCGCTGGTTTGATTTTCAGGACCGTGGAAGTCATATTGGAAGTAGTCGGCATGGGCAATCAAGAAATCGGTATCCACAAATTTGGAGAGGAACTTATCCATGTCAATGCTTTGAGACAGCGTGAACACCGTGTTCAAAAGCACAAGACTCAGAGACAAGCTGATAAGCACCAGAATGGTGCGCTTTTTGTTTCTTCCTAAATTCGCTAGTGCCAGACGAGGCATTTTCGCACTATGAGTAGATTTTTTCTGCTTGCTGTTTTGCTTGGCGTTCCCGTCCGTATAACGTACTGCCTCCACCGGCGATACAGTCGCGGCTATGCTTCCGGGCTTATAGGTGCTTATGAGCACCGTGACGAGAGCGAACAGTGCCGCACTGATAAAAATCAACGGGCTGGGTGATACAGAGACCGCACTTCCGGCATAAAAAGAATTGTTAATAATCAGGGGAACAAGAGATTTACCGATAAAAAACCCCGCAATCAGACCAAATGGTATCCCTATGGCCGAAAGGATCAGCGCCTGTCTGCGGATAATACGGCGGATCTGCCTGCCGGTTGTGCCGATGGTTTTTAAAAGGCCATAAAACCGGATGTCCCGGATAACTGAAATTTGAAAAATGTTATAGATAATCAGATAACCGGTAAAAACGATAAGCAGCAAGCCTGAAATCAACGCAACAAGCGTGCCCGCGTCCATGCCAAAGTTTGTGGAAAGGTATGCCCAGTTCACATTATGCCCAAGATAGTTTGGCGCATTTTCGTCAGGAGAATAGCCGCTTTCAGTAATCACTTTTTCCAGCTTTTCCTGCAAATTGAAGCTGTTTTTAAACATAATATAGGCGTTAATGGTACCGGTGAGAGAATGGTCTTCCTTGAATGTATTTTGCAGTTCATCCAAATGAGCATCTACATAGGCTCGGGAGGCAAATATCTGCCCCACGTTAAAAACGGGATCACTTTCCCACCAACCGGCAAGGATAAAATTACGCTCAACTTCCTCACCCCTGATATTAAGTGTAAGCGTAAGCGGTGCGCCTACTTCTAAAGGTACACCCATCAATTGCAGGGTCTTGGTATCTGCAATGACTTCGTTTTCAGCCATAGATTTGTGTCCGCTTGTGGGCTCGCAAAATCCTAGTTTCAGCCCCACAGCATCATAATACCAAAACTCTGCACGACGCTTTAAAAACTCTTCATTTTCAACATCATCGCAGAGCATACGATTATAGGCAATTTCTTTGATCAGAGAATGGTCTTTGATGTTGTCAAATTCTTGATCGTTAATATATTTAAGTACAGCATGACCATCGCCGCCCGCCTGACGCATGGAAGCCTGTTGTAGGCTTTCCACTGTGCCTATGCCCATGGTAAAAAGCGTCGTAAAAAGTACCGCAGTCAAGGCAATGGCAATAATTGCAATCAGATTGCGGGTTTTGTTTGCTCGAAAGCTTTTGTCCGCTAAATTGCGAATTGCTTTTTTGTTCTTAACTTTAATCATCTACCATCACCACTCACGATTTTTCCATCCTCAATGCGGATGATCCGGTCTGCCATCTGGGCGATTTCCTCATTGTGCGTAATCATCACGATGGTTTGCTTGAACTGTTGGCTCGTCACTTTGAGAAGCCCCATCACATCAAGGCTTGTCCTGCTGTCCAGGTTTCCTGTGGGTTCATCGGTAAGGATAATAGCCGGTTTTGCTGCCAAAGCCCTGGTAATTGCCACACGTTGCTGTTGACCGCCGGAAAGGTTGTTTGATAGATTGTTCAGTTTGCTTTCAAGCCCCAGTGTCCCGATGATTTTATCGACATAGGGTTTATCCGGCTCATTGCCGTCCAGCTGAATAGGTAGGACAATATTTTTATAAACATTCAAGACAGGAACCAGATTATAATTTTGAAATACAAAGCCTATTTTTCTTCGGCGGAAAATTGTCAGTTCTTCATCTTTCAGCGAAAAAATCTCCTTGCCATCTACGGTGACCGTACCGCTTGTCGGACGGTCAAGTCCACCCAGCATATGCAGAAGAGTAGACTTGCCGCTGCCCGAGGTGCCTACAATTGCCACAAATTCCCCCTTCTCAACGCTGAGATCAACTCCATCAAGGGCCCGCACCGTCGTATCCCCGCTGCCGTAATATTTTTTCAGTTCTTTTGTCTGAAGTATTGTCATTTGATTTACCTCCAAAAAATAGTCTGTATTGCAGCTTCCTACAATACAGACTATACTCTAACAATCTTTCCACAATCTATCTCAAACATAACAGTTTTAAAAGATTTTACTTTGTTGTCGGCAAAAATACTGAAAAGGTGGACCTACGCCCCAGCACAGAGGATACCTTGATATAACCGCCCTCGGCTGCCAGGATTTCCCTTGCCAAAAACAACCCAATGCCAACGCCTTCTTGATTGCTTACGGCTGCCAGGATTTCCCTTGCCAAAAACAACCCAATGCCAACGCCTTCTTGATTGCTTACGGCTGCCGAGCGATAGAAACGAGTGAATATTTTACTTTGTTCATCCTCTGCAATACCAATCCCATTATCAGTAATATCGATACGGCAGAACAGCTCGTAGGGTATGGCTTTAATAGTGATACTCCCGCCGCTTTCGGTATATTTAACGGCGTTGTCAATGATATTATATACGGCTTCGGTCGTCCACTTCGGGTCAAAGCAGGCACTTATCTCCGTATCTTCCACGGCAACATAAATATCTTTTGCCTCAGCCTTTGGCATGATTTGTTGCCGTGTTTCATCCAGTAACCTTTGTACCGCTTCCTGCTTAGGTGAAACAGTTATAATTCCCGTTTCGAGACGTGATGTTTTTACCAAAGCACTGATCAGAAAGTTCAGCTTCTCCGCCTGCGCGGACAAGGCTTTCACACAAACCATACAGTCCTTCCTCCGGCAATTCATGTTCACTGAGCAGCTGTGAATAGAGCAAAATATTGGCAATGGGCGTTTTGGTCTGATGAGAAATATCCGAAATCAACCCTTTTATTTTATCCTTTTCCGCAAGCAGATTCTTTGAGGAGACAGCACATATGGAAAGATACCGGGCAAGCTTCGCTTCCACTGCAGATAAAGCAGATTCATCAAAAACGCCCTCAATAAAGCTGCCGTCTATGGCTGCGTCCAACATATCGCTAATTTTCTCCAGCGTTTTCTTTGTGTTTTGACGATACGAGATAACAATAATCGCAGCTGCTGCTAAAGCAACAATGGCAATCCCGATACAAATATAATCAAGTGTGTTCATATCACTTCACTATCCATGTATAGCCGATGCCATAGACCGTTTTAATATATTGCGGCGCAGACGGAATATATTCCAATTTATCACGCAGTCTTTTTATCGCAACAGACAGGGCATTTTCGTCCACATATTCTGCTCCGTCAGTCCAGATCCGGTCTACCAGATCGGCACGTGAAACGGTATTTCCTCTGTTTAGTATTAAGACTTTGAGCAGTTTTTGCTCGGTTTTGCTTAGTTCAATAAGTTGGCCTTCTTTCCAGAACTCCATCTTTTCAAAGGAAAAGGAAAACTTGTCAATGTGTAACGTATCGGAAAGCAGCTGTCTGCCCTTTCGCAGTTGGACGCCCACTCTTGCCCGCAACACCATCAGACTGAAAGGTTTTGTGATATAATCATCCGCACCAAGCTCAAAACCGGTTACTATATCAGTTTCCAAATCATTGGCCGTCAGGACAATGACAGGCAAAGCCGAATTTTTGCGAACATTAGCTAAAAGGTCGAGGCCTTTTCCATCCGGTAAATTAATATCCAAGATCATTAAATCAAAGGAATTGCTTTTCATTTGCTGCTTTGCACCGGCAATATCATAGGCCTGCACAAAGACGCAATTATCTTCTTTTAGAGCAAGGACAATACCATTGCTTAGAGCAATATCATCCTCGACGATTAAAATGTGATTCATCATCCGCCCCCTGTTCCGGGAAATGCTCATTGGTAAAGTCAATTATTCCTCCCCAAACATCGCTATTTGTCTGGCTTCCGTACTTCTAAACACTGCTTTCTCCAATCTTTCATCCTCTTGCAATGTGCCGGGATCGCGGATGATTTCTTCGAATTTGAGGTATTCATTTTTCCCGATGGCTGTCGTGCGGATCTTGAGCATATAGATTAGGTTGAAACAGTTCATGATCGAGTTTTGTTTAAGATCAGAGAGGCAAATAAGCTGCGTACGGTGTTGTTTAGCAATTTCAAATAAAGGATTCAATAAATGTTCCGAAGAGATCGGGCCGAACGGATTATCCATAATCAGGACGCTGGTTTCTTTCTCGGACATGCCGCCCAAGCCTTCCCTGGCCCGGGTACGAGCGTAACTCATCAAGGCGGATAAAACCGAGAAAAACACCACGAATTTCTCACCGCCGGAATTCTCATGGGCCGCATCTTCCCACAGTTTTAACCGGCTATTCTGCATAGTGTAATCAATTTTATAAACTTTTACTGGGATATTGGAGTTGTCCAGGTAGACATTAAGTAACTCCCGGCTGGACATCAGCTTCATTACACTGCGTCTGATCTCTTCTGGTTTTTTATTCAGCCTGCTTTCCTGACGGACTTTCTCAATCGCTGTTTCAATATAATTCTTCATTCTATCCTTGGCATTTTCCAGGCTGTCCAGCACCAAATCTATTTTCAGCATTTGGACCGGACGACTGCGCCCTTGGAGCCGCACCTTGGAGTTATCGGAAATCCACTGAATCTCATCAAAAATTCTCATGCCATGCAGGAAACTCTGTTCCACCATATTGTTCTTATTTTGTTCCAGATTGGCCAGTTGGAGTTCATAAATCTTCAACAGATCGGAAAGTTTCTCCTGATGAATGCTCATGCATTCGTAGAGATAATAAAAGCGGTCATAGGAAAGGATGGATGACATGATACTATCATCCTGGAGCAGGGCATCCTCCCAAAGCTTGTCCAGGCCACGGAAGATGTTATCAATATTGCTATTTTTTTCGCGGTAGGTCTCTTTGAGACGAGCGTAATCATTTCTTATCTGTCCGATATCCCGACGGTTTTGCTTGTCCTTCTCCCGGTACTGCTGCTGCAGCATTTTGGTCTGCGCTTCGATATCCTGTTCCGGCACAAAATCTTTCGCCGCTTTAATCCCCTGAAAATCCATAGTCTGTGCGATCTGACTTTTTAGTCTCTCATAGAGAGTGCTCTGTGTTTGCAGCGCCAGGCTCTCTCTATCCAATTCCTTCAGCTGGATGCGGACTTGTTTACGGCGTCCGGAGAAATCTCCCGATATTTCTTCCGGAGGCAACGGATGATCATAGCCGAGACGTTTCACTTCATCCAAAGCTGAAGACAAGGCCTCTTTAGTCGATGCTTCTTTGGCTATAGCGGTTCTCAATTCTCCCTGCAGTTCTTTGACGGACTTTTCCAACCCGCTAATTTCTTCCCGGAGACGACCGGCTTTTTCTGCTTCGTATCTAACCGTGGCATACGCCTCTTCTTGAAGGTGTAAATTACTCAGTTCCGTTCTTTTTTGCCCAATGTCCGCCTGCAAATCCTGCTTTTGCGTTTCTAAGTGCTTTATTCCTGCAGTATAAGTATCTCTTACAACCCGCAGCCTTTCCGTTAATTCTTCGATGGTTCCTTCAACGAGCCTGGTCTGGGGTGCCTGTTGGTAAAGTTCATACTGCTGTTGAACATCTATCAGTTGTCTCTCATTATCGCGCAAGGCATTTCTAACCGTGGAAAGTTCTTTCTGAAGAGTATTCCGCTGCGCTTCCAATTTAGTCTTTCTGATCTCTAACGCTTTGCTCTCGTCTAAAACCCCGCTCAGTTCCCGGCAGCAAAGCTGATAGGCCGGTTCTTTTGCTAAAAATTCCTGAAAGCTTTCGATTCTATTCTGGGCCGGCAGCTGCTTGCTTAGATTTTCTTTTAAAAGATCACTGATCTCTTCCTGTCTAATCAACAAAGTGGATCTCTTAATTTCCGCTTCCATAATTTGCTGATCCAGTTCCGCCAACTTTTCTTCTGCCGCGTTTTCTTTGAAGCCCAGGTTATAGCGATAATCCGCATCATAAGCAAACCGGGCGCAAGTTGCCTGGTCGGCTACGGTTCTGCGGTGTTCTTCGCTATAATGTTCCCGTTGCTCAAGGGCTTGGCTGCTCTTTTGCTCCAGTTCGGCGATTAATTGTTCCAGGGAATCAGGGGCAAAGATGCGTCCTTCATAAAAACAAGCCAGGGTAATTCCTTGGTTAGTTTGCACCATCCGCCCGCTGCTTTCCATTTCGACATTTAAATCCTCATAGGAAATAAACGGAATCACCCGTTTCAAGGTCAGGTTCTCCTGCTGGGTTAAGCTCTCCTGATGCGTCAGCTTCTCCATCGCCTCTGCCACCCGGGCGATCTCGCTGCGGGTCAGGATGAAAGCATACGGCAAGAGCGGGTTATTCTGCAGCATTTTTTGACAGAGATCAGCGGGCAGACCGCGTAAATAAGTTTCACCCGTATCATAGGAAATATCCAACTCGGAAAATAACATCACCAACTCCGCCGGTACATGCAGACGTCCGTTTTTCAGGGAAAGCAGATTTTCCTGAGCGTCATGCCAGCGCAGACCGACTTGCTCTACGCTGCCCGCCAAAGCCTGGATTCTTTGTTTAAAAGCGGCGGCCAGACGTGGCGGCTGAAAAAGCAGTGCCGGTTCCAAGTCATAGCGGGTGAGTATTTCCTTGGTTTCCGCTTCCTGTTGTTCATATTCCAGAATATCCCGCTTGATATTCTGGAGCCGCATCTTTTCTTCCGCCTGCCGGGCCTGGCAATGCTGAATGTCTGTCTCCAGTTCCTGCTGTTCTTGTGCATTGGCGGTTTGTTCTACTGCCAGCCGGCTTTCTTCCTGTTCCAAAGCAGCTAAAACCTTGGCCAAATTGCTCTTGGCTTGCTCCACTTCCGCCGAGTTTAACTCGCCAAGCAGGTTTCTTCTTAGGCTCAGGCCCAGTTTCTGCAGCGTATTGGCAGCCTCTTTTTCCATGTGGCTTTTGCGTTCGGTTAATTGCCCTTTTTGACTGTCAACTGCACTCTTTTTTTGAGTATTAGCCAGCAGATCGTCCTCCACTTGCTGAAGGTTTAATTCCCCGGCCTGCTTCTCCGCCTGCCAACTAAGCTCCTTCTCCCGAAGAAGTGTCAGTTCTTTTTCTAATAGATTTTTCAAAGAATATTCCAATTCACCGATCCGTCGATCTTTATCGTAGCTTGCTTTTTCGGCAGCTAAACTTTCCTCAATCCCGGAAAGTTTGGCTTCCTTATGCCGGATCTCACCCACCAGCCTGGCAGCCTGTTGGATCTTTTCCGCCATTTGAGCCTGTTCCAGCGAACCTTCCGTATCCTTCAGCTGATTTTCCACCGTACTTAACAGTTCCAAGGCTGCTGCATACTTGGCCTTCTTTTGAAGGTAACTATGGGAACGATCCTCTAACTCGATGCGCTGTTCTTCCCGCCGGGCTTTATCCTTGGCCAGTTCGTTTTCTGCTTTCTTATCTTCCAGCGTCTCCAACTGGGCTGTCAGATAAGCACTCAGGGCGGCCAACTTTTCTGCCTGGTCTTTCTGTTCCTCCAGGTTCTGGAGGAAAACGGCCAGTTCTTCGCTTTGCTGGCCATAAACAGCCAGAAATTCAGAAAACAAGGCTTTCTCCAGGATATAGCTTTCGTTTTCCGTTACTTCCTGCACTAATTTCTCCAGCATTTCTTCCAGCCGGTGCAGTTCGGCTTTTTCCTTATACATTGATTTTTCGATGTTCTTAATAATCCATTCATCGAGAAGCTGACTGGAAGTCTTATACTTTTGAAAGATTTCCTCAATGCCGCCTTCATTATCGTTAATTTTGGCAATCACATTACGCCACTCACCCTGGACAATCCCGTATTGGGCCAAATGTCTGCCGTAATCGGCACCATCTTCTTCTGGGAAATAGGCAAAGAGATAAGGATCTTTCTGCTGTTTTTCGCGCATTAAGTCCCGCGCTTCCTGAAAAGAAAGCAAATGGAGCAAATTGCCCTGTTTCTCGGCAAGTGGAATATGCTTGATATCAAAGGCATTGCTGCCGTTATACTTGCAGGTAAAGGTAAAGTATCTGATTTTCCCTTTCCCTTCTTCGCCGCCGGCAGCTTCAGCCGGAATCAGGGCCATTCCGGTCAGCAGATAGCCGCCTCCCTCATCCAATTTCCATTCCAACAGGATGAAGGTAGGCTGTTTTTGTCTGTGGAAGAAGCCGCTGATCCGCCGCCCCTGAATTTTGATACCCGGCACCACCGGCTGAAGAAAGAGCTGGACCAAAACACTTTTCCCGCCGCCATTGGCCAGATTTAGCAGCACATTCTCTCCGCCATGGAAGTTAAAGGACTCATCCAGGATATGCCGGGTGTTATTATTGTAGGAAAAGTTTAGGATGCGAATACGGTTAATGGTCGGCAATAGCTTCAGCTCCTTCAAACAGGCTGATAATCTCTTCGACCCGGCTTTCATTTAAATAGTAGTTCAGCATCAGGTCATCCAGTTTCCGGGTGGGACGAATCTCCCGTTCATTATCCAGAATGCGGAGCAGATTTTCCCGCTCCAGCAAGCGGCAGGTATTGAGAATAGTTCCTGCTTTGGTCTTGCGTCTGTTCTCTTCAAACCCTTGCTTGCTTTCCCATAGTTCAGCAATTCTCATAAAGTTCAAAGAATATTTCTCTTCTATAGCCAAAGTCTGCTCTTCATTCAAAGCAGTAGCGGCAAAACGTCGATCCAGTTCTTCCAGCAATTTACTGATGCGTAAAAACTCCCGCTGCTTGGGGTTCTGGTTCTTACCACCGTAAAAAAGGAAGAAAATAAACATCGCTATATAACTCAGCAGATAAGCATCAGCCAAACGGGCATCGGAGGCGACCCATTCCCGGAAATCCTTGCCGGTAAAACCCAAGAGACTGTTGTCGCCGGCCGGAACAAAGTAAAGTGTGCTGGAGGCTTCCACAATCTGGAATTCCAACTCTTCTTCCATCTCGGTCAGCGCCTGCCGGACCTCCGGATTACGGAATTCCAGGAACAGATCACTTTCCGTCGCCCGATCCAGCTGACCTTTATCCAATAGCCTTTTGAAAATACGCAGGGCGATATTTAGGTTGCTCATTTTATCTTCACCTCAAAGAAGAAATCATTGATGCTAATCGTTTTGCTGAAATACTCCTCACCTTGACGAAAGACGATCTCTTCTTCCAGTATTTTATCACTAAGTTTGACAATGCGCAGGCTTTCTATACCGAACAGCTCCGGATGATCGTATGCAATACAGGTCAGGCAATAATCCAAATCAAATTCGCCGGTGGCATTGACCACCACTTCATGAACTTCCTGCTGCCATTCCCGGATGTTGATGTCACTTAAATCGTAGAGCTTTAAAAGCGAGTGAAAGAGCAAATCACCTTCAATCAGGCGTTGGTAGCGGTCGTCCTGGGTTTTTAGAGTCGCCAATAGTTGGCTAAAGTGAAAGCCCTCAGGTTTTTCCGCCGCAAATTCCAGGATGCAGCGAATCAATTCAATACTGGCTGTGTTGATTTTCTCTGCCTTAAGGCGTTCCTGATCCTCTCCCAGTTCCTCGATCTCGATGTTCACCGTTTCCTGCTCTTCCTGCCGCAGGCGGCTCTGGGCCTCATAGAGCGAAAGAATATTTAAAGTGCGCACCGGGTTGGGCTTGAATAAAGGATTGAACAACTGCCAAAGCACCGGGATATGCCGCTCATCGCACTGTTCTAATCTTGCCAGGATTTCCTGTTCAAAATCGAATTTTTTACTTTGGGCCAGGAAAAAAGAATCTTCCAGCGTCTCTTTATAGATCGCGGACAGGTGGTGACGATCCAGGATCAGTTCTTTCTGTTCATTAATAGTGGTATGTATATTGCGACGAATTTTGGTTATTTCTGCGCGGGCCTTTTTCATCGCTTCATCCAAGGTGCCCTGGGTTTGTTCTTCTTCTCTCAACCGCTCTTCAGAGAGAGTGATCATTCCCAGAATCTCATTCATCATGCCATACTCTTCTTCCAGCAAAGCATAGGTGCTACCGGTCAGGCCTTCATATTCCCGGATATCGACATCATAGATGTTTCCTCTGATCTTTTCCATCAACTGCCGCAGTTCGTTCTTCTTCTGCCTGACCATTTGGATCAGGTTGCTGCTCTGCCCGATCGCTTTCTTGTAGTTTTTGCGTTTGATTAATTCCCGCAGTTTTAACTCTTCAATCGTAAAGCTGATTTCCTGTTCCACCTCTTTGGTACGAAAAAGCAAATCATAACCCTGATCGGTGAGCTGATAGGTAATCAGATAGCTCCGGTCGTCTTCGCGCAGTTTATCTTCAATCAGGCGAATCCTGGTCTCCGTCATCCCCTGACCATAAGTCATGATCGGATAATAACGTGCTTCGCCGCCATTTTGCAGAATATCTTTGATCATGTATTCTGTTAGCTGATGAATGGTTTCGGTGGTTAATTCCAGACCATAAGAGGGCAGGATAAGGCGGACAAAATCAGCAATACTGTCCATGGTACACTCTTCATCTTCAGACAAGGTCCGTTCCATAATAAAGACCAGCACAGAAAAAATAAGATTATCCAGCTGGCCGAAACTAAATAACCGTTCTAATTCCATTTTCCGGTTGCCGCGGTTGACAATAGAATCAATCGCCGCCACAATCCGCATGCGCTTTTCGAAACCTTCCAAAAACTCAAAGTCTTGACTCATTATTTCTAATCCACCGACTTGCCTTTTTGTTCATTTGTTCTCTTATCCTAATTATACCTCGTTTATATATCGTTCTAAACATGATCTCACATTTTTATGATTTTAACGTCTCATTCTAACATCTCTGCCAACACTTGATAATTCAATATTTCCTGGGGGATATACCGGCCCTGCTGCAAGAATTCCAATTTGCTTTCCGCTGCTGATAAACCGAGCAATTGCCCAAAATCCTGCCAGGAAACCCCCATTTGACGGCCATCCGGACTGAGCGGAAGCTCCCTCTTCGCCGCCAGGAGAAGCATCTGATGGTAAAGTTCGATAAAAGGCCTCACCCTTAAGTTCGGATTAGCCTTTTGGGTACGATAAAACAGGCGGATTCCTTCCGGATCAAAGTCCCCAAAATAGTAGAAAATCCCGTTTGCTGTAGTTGCCGTTCCGAACATTTCTTTGGCGTAGTTCTCTAAAGCACCTGTTTTGGTAATTTTATTCCCTTCCCCATAGATCAAGGCGTCAATTGTCCTGCCGGCCAAATGATTCTTTCCGTTCTCCTGCATTAGCTTGCGCAAGGTGAACCAGGTATCTTTATTCTCCAGAATCAGCAGGGCAAGCGGCACAGTGCGTTCATGCCGATATTCAAAGAAAGGCTCCGGTGTATCATAATAATTCAAAAACTGCTCCGTCAAACTATTGAATCTAAGGACTTCTCGAATTAGCGGCAGTTGTTCATCAAGCAACTTTTCTTTTCCCCAGATCGAAAATGAACGTTCCTTACGGGACATTGGCTGCAAAAGTAAGGAAGCCTGATACCAAAGATAACGGCTCAGTCCTTCGAGGACTTCCCGATGCTTGATATAATGCTCAGGTTTTTGCAGGTAGCCGGCAATATTTAAAGAAGGTTCCAAACGCCGGATTTGTTCCAGACAGTCAGTGTGATCTTTCAGCGGCCTGATGATCCGATATTTATTATAAAGTGAAGGCAGACGCCCATTTTGGCCGGAAGCTTTAATGGCAACGAGCTTTCCTTCAGCAATCATTTTCAACATCAAGGTATGAAAAGTTTCATAATCCGGCTCCTTAAATAACTTTTGGAGTTCCAGCACAGTTATTGTAGTTTTTGTCTTACTCCAGTCAAAGATACTTATGGTCGGATCTATTTTAGGCATTTGTTGATTTTACCTCCATCTTCCTAAGCATTATCGCTTCCAAACCGTTGCCGGCAGTACTCCAAGCTGTCATTGTTTAAGAATACTCCATGTTTTCTCGAACAGTTCTGAGATTTCCAAGACCTGGCACATCTTCGCAAGGTCATGTAGGGGACATTTAATCCTAAGGCAATACCGTTGATATCTCCACCCACGAAAAATCCAAATTTGCTTATAATGTGATGAATCTGGTTCTGAATGCCTTCATCATCTCACCTGTCAGGCTAATATTTATTTCCTCAAGCGGGACATCCTCTCTCTTCATCCACACGCCTAAGGACAGTTCGTCTTCCTGAATTGTGATAGTATCATCGCCGTCAAGTTCAGCAAAAAAGCCGACAAGAAGCGTATCGGTAAACGGCCAGGGCTGGCTCCCGTAGAATTTTAGATTCTTTACCTTAAGGCCTACTTCCTCTTTCACTTCTCTGCGGACAGTCTGCTCCAGGCTCTCTCCTATCTCGGCAAAACCGGCTATAAGTGCATATTTCGTATATTTGCGTCCTGCATACTTGGTCAAAAGCAGACGGTCACCATTATGAACAGCGATTATCACGCAGGGAGATATAGTAGGATATGTCTGAAATCCACAAGATTCACAATAGAGCATCCGTTCCTTTTTTGAATGTTTTATTGATTTAGCGCATTTACTGCAGAAACGATGATTACCATACCAGCGATTCAATTGCCACCCAACCACACCTGCAAATGAACGCCAGTACTTTGGCTCGGTCATGAATCTTTTAGTGCTTACATAGCTCCAGCCTTCTGCTGAATCAAGGCCCTTTTTATCTGTCAAGTAGTAGTTAATATCATCTATACTGAAAAGGAATTGGGCATTATCTATAAGGTTTATATATCCAATCTCCTCAAAATCAGAGAATGATGGATACCAAAGCTTACTCTTATCTTCCCTCACCAGCACAGTATCTCCTTCATATGAAAGAAACAGATCCTGTGGCTTTGCTGTTTTATTTTTGAAATTGTTATTAAATGTTCTTGGCGCTATATCTTGAATCATTATGTCTCCTTTACTTCAAGTTAATGAGAAGAATCCGTCATGAATTCACTCGGAATACAATCTACTGCGCAAAATAAGAAGAATGCATATTAAATCATATCCTGTTCAATTAACTTTGAAACAATTTTACTGTTGTTACATCACCACGGCCAACGTCCAACATTATCCCCAACTAAATCAGATATTTGAGCTACAACTTCTCTTGGCACCTTCTAATAAGCTGAAAATTAAGTTGCTAAATGTAAATAAATTTGCAACTATCAAATTTGGTTTAAGTTATAATATTAAGTATAAGAGCTAAAAACAATAATAAATTTTGGAGGTAAAAAATTATGGCAAAGCTAACTGATGAAATGAAAGAGTTAATTAAAAGGGTTGGTGTAAGCGTTGCCGCTACCGCTGACGGAAATGGGGTACCGAATGCTTCTTTTAAAGGTTCACTTTAGGTCTTAGATGATGAACATATGGTTTTTGCCGACATTTTTTCAGCTAAAACCAGGAAAAACTTAAAAGAAAATAATAAAATTTGTATTTTGGTTGGCGATCACAAGAAAATGGTTGGATATCAGTTTGCTGGGGAAGCTGAACTTATGGATCAAGGTGAACTATTTGATGCCGTCTGTAAAGGGGTAGCAAGCTTAAATCTACCTAAACCAACTTATGCAGTTAAAATAAAAATAACTGATATCTACCCCATGACCTTATCCATGTAGGGCTAAAAAACCTATCTGAAAAAAGTTTATTTTGTTTTGATAAAAAGCCTCCATCGTGAGGCTTTTTTATCGTAAAGCATATTGCCAAGCCAATGGATTAATTGTGATATAAATAAGCATAACCTAAGGAAGGACTAAGAAAAGGAATTTTGAAAAAATATAGGAAAGTTTATAATATAAATAATAATTATAGATGAAAAGCTGGTGAGGTATGATGTTCTAGATATTCGGATGGATAACAATAAAATTATCATTGAACCTAATGAAACTTGTGCCTGCCAGCCAAGCATACTTTTGGTCTGATACAGTTCAAAATGATATGCTCGAAGCCAAAAATGATGTTGATTCCGGCAATACTCGTGAGTTTAATACCGTTAGCGAATTTCTTGACGGTATTAAACAATGACCAGAAGCTTCAAATCAACATGAAAATTCGATAAGCAATTTAAACAACTCGACTCAAGGATTTCAAAACAAGCAGAAAAAGCTAACGAATTATTCATCTCCGACCCTGGTCATCCTTCTTTAAGATATAAAAAGATTCAAGGAACAGATAACTTCTATGAAATCAGCATCAATATGTCAGTTAGAATTATCATAGAAGTAACTTCTGATGGAAATGATCAGATGAACACTCTCTATATTATCGGGACCCATGATGAGGTTTTCCCGCCTAAGTAGCCCATGAGACGGCTGCTTTTTCTTTTCTTTCCGCCGACTTTCAGCGTCACGGTTCGCGTGTTGCCGACGCGTCCCAACCGCATGCATATTTTCCAACTGTTGGCAATGCGCTGTTCTACGACGTATTGTGCCCCCAGATTCAGACAGTGCCATGGACGGTGCTGCCGTGAACATCACCAGCACTCCCTCTAATGCGCATACTAAGAATAAAGCATAATAATTTCTTTCATTGCCCATTGCTTCACTTATAATAAAATATACTCTGGGAATGCCTCTTCTCTCATGATTCCCCACATCTTATCAATGTACGAAAGTGTATAGTATTTCTCATAATAATGATAATAAAAAGCACCCTTCAAAGTCATCGCATAAACGCCATTTTGTTCTATTATAAAGCCCAAGCGTTTCGCCAGCCATAACTCAAAGCCGAAGTTTTTCGTTAAGGTTTCTCCGAAAAACATCTCGAATTTCCTCGCATCAATCTTAGTACTGTATGCGGTCCAAAAAAGGTAATAAAGCATTCGCTGTCTTTTCTTGAAGTGAATCGTCAACGAGGTCGGCAGTTTTCCCTGCTCGATCCGCTTTTGGTATTCCTGTATAGAGAAAGTGTTAACTTTAAATTGATCCTTCAACAAAGTCGTTGCCGAACAACCAAATCCCAGGAAATTATCTCTAATCATTGATGAGTATTTCGCTTTGTTGTCTTTAGAAAAGGTCTAGGAGCCTGTTGCAAAAGTAGTTTCACTGAAAGTTGATGTCCGTATTTAGTACAAATGGCATATTTATAACACTATATATTGTGGCTTTTAAGACGTGCAAAATTGATTTCTGGTGTTATGAAACAGGCTCCTAGATGGAATCTCTATGATATCCCTTTGCTTGGCAGTACAATGTGATCTCGTCCATTAGTTTGCGTTTCACCTTTTTATCTATGGCAGGAATCTTGTTGTCCGTAAATGTGAAATCAATAAACGGATAGATGGCGATGTGATTTGCACCATGATTAAAGGCCATTTCAATATCTGTTTTCAAGTCGGTTATGGTCTGATTCGGAAGGGCAAATATGAAATCCATAGAAACCGTTTCAAACGAAACTCTCTCCAGAGCTTGAAACATCCTTGTGTAATCCGTTTTCTTTCTGCCAAGTAACTCAAATTGTAATGGCTGAAAGGACTGTATCCCGATGCTAACCTTGGTTACACCAATCTTCTTTAGGCGCTCAAGGGTTTCAATGTCGATGTTTTCCGGGTGCAGTTCTAAACCAATTCCCTCTGTTATGATGAAATGCTCTTTTATGGCTGAAATTACCTCTCCGAGGCGATTGAGCGCTAGAGCCGGAGAGCCACCACCGAAATAAAGGCTCGTAACTTCCTTTTTGTTGCCATTTTGGCTACCTACCATATGTATTTCTTCAATTAGATAATTGATGTACTCATCACAGACTACTGGGTTATAGATTACTTTACAGTAGGGACAAAAGGAGCAAATCGACCTACAGAAAGGAATGTGAACGTATAGTCCCAATTGTGTTGTATCTTGAAACGGCAAGATCTGATTATACTTGTTTTTAAAGGTGAATGGCTCAAAGGACCTGGTCAGCCACATGCGCGTAGCGCTAGTTATTAGGCTCATCATTCACCCTCCTATATGTATTTCGCATAGGTTCCAAGCATATCTGGAATAACCTTTGGTTTTCCCTTGAAAATTAGCGTATATTCTGCGACGAAAAAGTATCTACAAATAATGCTTGAGCGATAATTGCATAATAATCCAATCTTGCATATAATAAGAATGTATGAACTTCTCATTATGTGCAAGGGGTGATTGTGATGTTAACAGAGATTAGAAGCAGATCTCAAATTACTATTCCGTCTGAAATTATTAAGAAACTAAATCTAAAACAAGGTGATATTTTGGATGTTGACATTGATGGTGACCAAATTGTTCTTCGTCCTGTTATTGCAATTCCGAAAGATCAAGCATATTTTTGGACAAATGAATGGCAATCCGAAGAGAAACAAGTCCAATCTGATATTGAAAATAGCAAAATAAAATCTGCCAAATCGAAAAACGAATTATTTGAGGATCTTGGCCTATGAGGTTCTATTATTCTGACCTGTTTAAAGAAAAAATTAAACTATTAGATACAACTGTCAAAAAAGTTTTAAAGAATAAACTTGAATTATTGGATCAAAACCCCAAACACCCTTCACTAAGAACCAAGAAATTAAAAGGAGCTGCTGACATTTTTGAAGCAAGTATTACTATGAATTATCGTATGACATGGCAATATTATCAAGATGGCATACTTCTGAGAAATATAGGTGAACACGACAAGACTCTAAAAATCCATGATTCCCAAAATACAACTCCGAAATGATAATGTCAGATAATGTTCTGCGAATTGCCAACGCGTCCCAACCACAAGTGTCGGCAATTCGCTGTTGTACTAAACCGCTGCGCGGTGGCTTCCTTTACCTCCAATTTTACATCAATGATATCATCTTTAATGGATAATTCCAGTTATTCAGAAAGGATGATTTTTTAACGATTATCCCCTTCTTAATTGGCAAAACTAGACATAGAGTTCTTGTAACCGGACTGTGGAGGTGATAAAATATGGACAAGAATAGTCCTCAAGAGGAGGGTAAACAAATGCCTCCAATAGCAAAAAAAAAAGAAGACACATATAAAGGTTTGTCTTTATCTGAAAAAAAACTAAAGGAAATATCAATAAGCCACAAAATTAAAAATGGCAAAGTACAGTTAGACAAAAATAATCCCGATCATCGTTATATCTATGAGGATTGATTGAGAAGAATGAACTTTAATGTTGGAAATATTTTTTGGCTAAATATTGAATTTGAAGATGATCCTGATAGTAGCAAGAGAAGACCGGCAATAATTGTTGGTGGTAACGCAGATGAATTATTTAGAGGACGTTAAAACTTTCGTGTAATTGGTAATAATAACCATAAAGGAGTTGTTATCAATGAACGAAAGAGCGAACGAACTTGTAAGACTATTGGCCCAAGAATGTAGCAACATGGAGGATATCCAT
>JAQVLN010000034.1 GCA_028704155.1 Desulfitobacteriaceae bacterium | reverse complement strand
TGAGGAACGCCTTGAAACGACACAGACCAGCTAAAGGGTTAATCCATCACTCGGATCAGGGAACGCAATACTGTAGTGCAGCTTATATCCAGGAACTGGAACAAAACGGGATTATCCGCAGCATGAGAAACTTTCTATTTGAGGGAAATTACCGAAGAATTGGGTATTCAGCAAACTACACATAATGTGCAACAACTAGACCTGGGGGAGCGCCGTCCATGGCGCTCTGACTTTGCGGGGCAGGAAACGTCATATAGATTGATAAATCTTGACGGGGGGGAATCAAGTGTATACTCGGGATCAGATTTTGAAAGCTGTAAAGAATTGTCTAGATGAAAGCGAGCGAAAGGTTATCATCTCTAGATTTGGAATTGAAGATGGAATTACTAGATCTTTGAGCGAGATTCAAACATGCTTAGGGGTATCACGTGAACAAGTTCGTGAAATTGAGAAGAAAGTGCTTAATTATATAAAGGAGTATTTAAGTTAGGTCAACGGGGATACCTTAATTTAGGGGGTCTTAATACAGGTAAGTAAAATTGGACTGATTATTATAATAACGACCGATACCAATGGGATTTGGCAAGATTAGCTCCAAGGGAGTATTATAAGTATCTCGTTACAAGAAAATACCCTTTAACATTACTCCCGCAAGTGATTGCGGGTTTTTACTTTAGTATAGTATGCAAACTTTATTTGCAATGCACTCCTCTATTCCTTATAATTGAAGCTAAAGAAAGATAATCTTATATTTCAATCTTCCTGGCATTATTTGAGGGTGATAATGAGGAGTTGATCAAAGTAGATTTATCAACCTACACGAAGGCTTGTATTTTGGAAAATCAGATCGAGGCTCAGATCGCGGATGATTTTTTAACAAAACAAAATATCCCTCATTATATTAAGTCATTCTACAGTGAGGCTTATGATGGGCTATTCCAATTAAGCAGCGGTTGGGGAGCCTTATATGCTCCACCAATATTTCATCAGGAAATCCGGGAAGTTATTAATGATTTGAGAAAATTCTAGGAATAAAAATTTTCTCAAATTTCAAAATTATTCTGAAATCGTCCGGTATAAAAATAACACCGGACGATTTTGATTTTAAATAAAGACCTTTTCGTCACCGAAAACGCCCTTACTTACAGCTTGTCTTCCCCTTAGCCAGGTGACAGGTTCTCTTTCAAACCATCGGCTCGGCAACATGTCTTGCGAACTAAAAAAATAGTTCACCTAAGGTGAACTAAAAAGAAAATTGGAGAATATTTGGAAAGAAAGGCAACCAGCTTAAAAATATTTCATTGAATTATACGTAGATAAAAAACTAATATTCCAAAATCTGAACTGTACAATTAAAGAAGAAATAAGGTAGCAGCATGTTATACTATCTTTAAACGTGGATATCTGCTTTAGTTATTATGTGCAAATCTTCTTAATACCTGGAACCCTATACTTGCATTAAGCACTAACATTGTCACTATTCTTCAAGATAACTTAAGGTTTCTGTGGGAAAGGACTTTTCATATGGTCATACAAAAGATAATTAAATCTGGCTTTATAAAAAATAGAAAGTATAAAAAATTATTAAGATTAACTTTCCTGATATTTGTGGCCGTAATAATTTTTAGTTTATCCGGCTGTGGTACTATGCCGGCTTTTGATCCCCAGCAATTATACGGAACCAGTAATACTCTGCTTTACGATCATAATAAACAAATAGTCTCCAGCTTACATGCAGAAGAGAATCGCTCTGTTATTAAATTAGAAAATATCCCATCCCAACTTGTTGAAGCGTTTATAGCTACTGAGGATAGGGATTTCTTCAAACACCACGGAATCAATATCCTGGGTATTGCCCGAGCAGTATATACAAATATCAAATCAGGTGATTTAACTGCTCAGGGTGCCAGTACCATTACTCAACAATTGGTCAGGAACACCTATTTATCTGCTGATAAAAAGGTTGAAAGAAAGATTCGCGAAATAATATTGGCTTATAAACTAGAAACAGTTTATTCCAAACAAGAAATCTTGGAAATGTATTTGAATAAGGTCTACTTTGGAGCGTGGGCCTATGGAGTACAAGCCGCTGCAAACACTTTTTTTGGTAAAGATGTAAGCCAGCTAAATTTGGCAGAATCTGCACTGATTGCAGGTCTGATACAAAGTCCCAGCAACTATGACCCTTTTATCAATCTGGATAAGGCTCTAAAACGCCAAAAAACAGTACTTGACTAGCATGGTAAGCGCAGGTTATATTGACGAAGAAACAGCTAAAAAAACTTATGACATCCCTATTCAGCTAAACAAAACACCAACAACTGCCAAAAAGTATGGATATTTTATAGATGCAGTAATTGAAGAAGCTATTCAGGTTTAAAAATATATACTACCATCGATATGCCTTTACAGGCATACGCAGAGGAATATTGTAAAAAATCAAATAATTTTCCTCCTGGTAAAAAAAATAACCAAATTGTCCAGGTGGGCATGATTATCATTGAGAATGACAGTGGTGCTGTTAAAGCAATTATCGGTGGAAGAGAATATCAGCAACAACGTGGATTAAACAGGGCTACCAGTGCCTACAGGCAACCTGGCTCATCAATTAAACCCCTAACTGTGTATTCGACAGCACTTGAAAAAGGCATAAGCCTTCTTTTATACTAAATGATGCTCCAGTTTCATATAAAACGTATAATGGGGTATGGACACCAAAGAATGTCGACGGAAAATATCGTGGTTACATAAATATGCATACCGCAGTTAAATATTCTGTGAACACCTATGCAGTACAATTAATGGACAAGGTTGGTGTCAACGCAGGCTTTGAAAATGGCCAATCATTAGGTTTGAGTTTGGTAGACAGTTCAGGTAAAAACGATCTCAATCTTGCTGCACTGGCCTTAGGCGGTTTAACCAAAGGGGTAACGCCTCTGCAGATGGCCGGAGCCTATAGCTCTTTTGGAAATACAGGTTTATATAACAAACCTCATTTTATTGAAAAAATTGTTGATAGCAAAGAAACTGTAATTTATGAATTCCGACTTGACCCACGAAGAGTTATGAAAGAACAAACTTCCCGGTTTATGAACAAATTGTTGCAGGAGGTCGTACAATCTGGAACAGGAACCAAGGCTAAAGTGCCTAATGTGCCTACTGCTGGAAAAACGGGTACAACGGAAGACCTAACCGATGCATGGTTCTGTGGTATTACACCAGTTTACACCGGGGCAGTATGGATGGGATATGATGATCCCCGAAACAAAATGACCAATGTTGCCGGTGGTAGTTACCCGGCATTAATGTTTAAAGCCATGATGCAAAAAGTTCATCAAGCGCTCGGTCCTGTTAATTGGGCTGAATAATCCATCTCCTCCAATTATGCTTTTTTGTGTGTTAATTTCGTTATCAAATACTACCGTTTCAGACACTGATCTGATTTTTCCTTAGCGTTGGAAAAATCAGATCAATGTTACCATCTATTGGCTTAACGTGGATTTTACGTCATTATGTTGGCCCTACCTTATCAACATATTAATCTACAGTAAAGGATAAATTAATTTGGAACGGGTATAATCATGTTTGAAAAATCGTAAAATCGTTATCATTTGTTGCTAACTGTCAGGAGAATAGTATACTTTATGATTAAAATTATAATAAGGAAATGGATAAAAAACTTCAAAAATATAAAAGACAAAAAGGTCAGAGAATCGTATATCATACTTTCAGGAATACTCGGCGTTTTATGTAATTTACTTTTGTTTATTACAAAATTTTCTATTGGATCTTTTATCAACAGCATTTCAGTTATCTCAGATGCCTTTAATAATATAAATGATTTAGGATCTTCATTAGTAGTAATTGTTGGTGCAAAGTTGAGTAATCGACCGCCTGACACAAACCACCCTTATGGATACGGAAGATTTGAATACATAGCATCTTTAATTGTAGCATTTATCATATTTTCTGTCGGTTTCCAACTTCTACGCAGTTCTTACGATAGATTGATTAATCCGCAGGAGATTACATTTAGCTTTGTAACTTTAATAATTCTAGTCCTGGCAGTACTGGTTAAACTTTGGATGTTTTCTTATAATTTATATATTGCAAAGCAAATTGAATCTACTCTCAACAGAGCTGCAGCTTATGATAGTATAAATGATTGTATAGCAACAAGTATGGTCATCATGACAATGATCATAGATCCCTTTGTTAATATTCCTATTGATGGCGCTGCCGGAATTATAATCTCCTTGTTAATTTTATACTCAGGCTTCAGTATAGCTAAAGATACAATAAGTCTGCTCTTGGGTTCTTCACCTGACCCAGAAACAGTGGAAAATATTAACCGGCTGGTTTGCTCCGGAAAACATGTGCTCGGAACCCATGATCTGAAAGTTTTTGATTATGGTCCTGGCCGGGTACTTGCTTCAATTCATGCAGAGGTTCCGGATAATCTGAATATCGCAGAAGGCCATTCTTGTATAAACATATTAGAAAATCAAATCGCTAAAGAACTGGGAATTGAAATTATTATTCACACTGATCCAATTTCAACGGATATTGACAAAATCGAAATGGTTAGGAAAGATGTTATTTCTTGTATCCATAAAGTTAATAAAAATATCCGCATTCAAAACTTTAGAATAAAACAGGCTGATAAACTGGTTACTGTTTTTTTTGACCTGAAGTTATCTGAAATCCCTGAATCAAATCACAATAATATTAAAAAAGTGATTGAGGAAAAAATTGAAGAAACGTATAAAAATTATGAAGTTATTATTAAAGATATTGTAATAAATAACCACCTGTAATTAGACTAAACCGATTTTTTTGCTTAAACTCTTGACAAGGAAAAGTGTGTTAAATAAACTATTATTAGCACTCAAAGAGTCTGAGTGCTAATAATATTAAACATTTTAAATTTATACTTTTTTTTAAACTTTCTATTTTAGGAGTTTGAAATTATTTTATTTGGAAATAAATTAACTGAAAGGAGTAGTTTCTATATTAATTTCAATCCTTGCTACCGGAATTCTGATTTTATATTTGATAGTGAAAAATATCTTTCATGTAATAGTCAATTAAAGGGAGGAAACAATTAATGGCCGGAAAAGACATTGCTTTTGACGAGAATGCTAGAAAAGCTATCGAAATCGGTGTAAATAAACTTGCTGATGCTGTGAAAGTTACTCTTGGCCCCAAAGGAAGAAATGTTTATTTATTAAAACAATTTGATGATCCTAAGATAACTAACGATGGTGTTACGATTGCCAAGGAAATCGAACTAGAGGAACCTTTCGAAAATATAGGAGCACAGCTGGTTAAAGAAGTTGCCAGCAAGACAAACGATGTAGCCGGGGACGGAACAACCACTGCTACTCTGCTGGCCCAGGCTATTGTGAGGGAGGGACATAAGAATATTGTTGCCGGCGCTAATGCAATCTTTTTAAAAAGAGGAATTGAAAAGGCAACTGACAAGGCTGTTGAATCTTTGAAAAGGGACAGCCAGAAACTTAAAGGTAAAGATGATATGTTATATGTTGCTACAATATCCTCAGGTGATAAAGAAATAGGAAACTTGATTGCAAATGCTATGGAAAGGGTAACACCTGAAGGGGTTATTATAATAGAAGAATCCAAGGGCATGAAAACCTATACGGAATATGTGGAAGGAATACAGTTCAATAAGGGTTATGTTTCACCCTATATGATAACAGATAACGAAAAAACTGAGGCAGTGTTGGAAAATCCATTTATATTGATTACAGACAAGAAAATAAGTAATATCCAGGATCTGCTGCCTGCTCTTGAATTAGTTGCTACTAATGGCAGCAAGCAGCTGCTCATTATTGCTGAGGATGTAGAAGGTGAAGCACTGGCAACTCTTGTTGTAAATAGACTCCGGGGGAGTTTTATGTGTGTGGCTGTTAAAGCACCAGGATTTGGTTTTAGAAGAGATGATATACTGCAAGACATTGCAGCCCTGACAGGTGGACAAGTAATTACAGAAAAAACCGGTATGAATATTAAGGAATTCAAACAAGAGTGGTTTGGTAAAGCCAAATCAGTAAAAGTGAAAAAGGAAGAAACTACAATTATTGATGGTGCCGGAGATCCCAGTAATATCCGGGAGCGGATAGATTATATCAGAATAGATATGGCAAGACCTGATGCATCAAGCTATGAGAAAGAGAAATTAAATGAAAGGCTTGCCAGGCTTACCGGAGGGGTCGCGGTTATTAAAATTGGAGCTGCTATGGAAACCGAGATGAAAGAGAAAAAGCACAGGGTTGAGGATGCCTTAAATGCAACAAGAGCTGCAGTCGAGGAAGGCATTGTATCCGGCGGCGGTACTGCTTATATCAATACTATTCCCGATGTCTCTGATTTAGTTGATAGTCTTGAGGGAGATGAAAAAACTGGAGCTTCGATTATATTAAGGGCTCTGGAGGAACCAATGCGCCAAATCGTAATTAATGCGGGAATAGACGGTTCAGTTGTTATCGAAAAGATAAGGGAAAGTGAAAAAGGCATTGGATTTGACGCAATCAACAATGAATTTGTAAATATGTTTAGCGCAGGGATTATTGATCCCTTGAAAGTTACCAGGTCAGCCTTACAAAATGCTGCTTCAATCGCCGGAATGATCCTCACAACAGAAACTGCCATAACCGATAAACCGCAGAAAATGGATCCACAGTCAATGCCTGATATGGATTTTTAATTCCAGGGCAGTTAAAGAAAGCCAACATTAGGAGAAACTAGTGTTTGGCTTTCTTTATTTTCCGGAAGATAAAAAATATCACCTTAAGATTAACACAAGATGATTATAATGTTATTATGATAAGCATAATAGAATTTTTAAGTGGAGGACAAAAACCAAATGACTAAAAAATTACCTGTTTATCTCTCAAAAAATAATGGAGATTTATGGCTAACTGAAGACGAACGCGAAGACTTGAAGGTTAATTATAGAATTAAAGAAATTGTATTTGAAGGATATTCTGATTTTCAGCATGTGATGATTCTGAATTCTTATTGTTTCGGAAATATGCTGGTATTGGATGGAGCTGTACAAACTACTGCTATTGATGGATATATTTATAATGAAATAATTGCCCATGTCCCATTAAGTATCCACCCCGATCCGCAAAGGGTCTTGATTATTGGCGGCGGCGACTGTGGAGTAGCAAAAGAAGTATGTAAATATAATGGTGTCAAATTAATTGATCTGGTCGAAATAGACCAGAAGGTTGTGGAAGTATGCCAAAAATATTTACCCGAAGTTTCAGGAAACTTATCTGATTCCCGTGTTCGGTTCATTTATGAAGATGGTGTTAATTTTGTCCGAAATAAGAGTCTTAAGTATGACTTAATCATTGTTGATTCTTCTGATCCCGTTGGTCCGGCACAAGTGCTTTTTGAAAAGAGCTTTTATCAAAGTTTATATAATTTATTAAGAAACAACGGTTTAATGGTTTGTCAAAGCCAATCCCCGATTTTTCATTCGGAAATTATGAAACAAACCTTTAATCGAATTAAAGATATATTTCCAAAAACAAAGATGTTTACTACAATTGTTCCAACATATCCCGGTGGTTTATGGAGCTTTACCATTGGATCAAAGCAATACATTAATCCTGATCCGACAAAAGTCAGGCAAATAGATACATATTATGTCAACGAACAAATTATTAAACATATCTTTTCGCTTCCAAAATTTATGTGCAAACAAATTAAAGTAAGTCACAGTAATAAATAGGCTTTTCAATGTAAATATTAATAATGTAAGGAAGCCTATTGTTATTATGACTTAATTTTTTCGGATAGTAGTTTATCCACCATCAAGATATTAAATAGAAAATCTATATTTTTATTTTTGCGAGGACATTATGAATAAACATTCAAAATGGGGAAGTTTTATTATGATTATTTCCTCTGTAATATTTACCCTGACAGCTTTAATCACGGTTATGATCACCATCTCGTCCTGGAAAACTCATCGTGAAACAGCCCGACCTTATCTAACCTTGAAAGATTCACCACTTATCCGTTTACAGGAAGATATAAATTTTGAATTTAATTTTGTTAATGTTGGAGTTCACCCCGCCTTCAATATGTCAAGCAAGACTATAGTATTCAATGAAAATCTAAAAATCAAACCCGTGCATATTGATGAATATGCCATTGCGAATGACATCCCCAACAATACTTCCACTAGTTTGCTTATTAATATGAAGCCCGAAGAATTCAGTCCTGATAACCCAACTGTTAAACCATATTACATTGTTATTGCCTTACACTATACTGATCCGGTAATCAATAAAAATTATGACCAGACAATATATTTAAAATGGAGTGGAATTTCGGCTGGAGCAACAGGTTCAATTTTTCATGTTAAGGTAAACGAAAAAAATAATATCCTAAATTATTTGAATGATCAGAACATTAAGCTTAAGATTGCTGTGTAAAAATCGTTTTCCTTAATTAGTAAGCTGAATCTATAATAATGCATGGTGTTTATGTTCATTTATGGAGTTATTTAAAAAGCAGGGATCTTTTATTGTATTCCTGCTTTTTTGCATTATCAGACAATACATAATAAGTTCATTCGACCATAACCTATTAAACCCAGTCCTGCAGACAATAAAGGAAAGTAGCAGCAAGGAAAATTTTGATCTTGTAGAAAGATATATCATTGATAAAAAAGATAATAAAATATTTGTTCTAAAATATCCTGCAAAACAGTATTTTTGAAAGTAGCAGTTTCAGGCATCCGGAATTTTCTTCCTTATCGTCAAGAACTTATAATCAGACAAAAATATACATCATCTTATTATCAATGTGATATAGATAAGGGCCTATTTCACCATGTTTCGCATCCCTTATATGAGATAATTAAAGTGAGTGAACGTGGGTTTAAGAAGTATGGTCATCTTGGATAGATATTGTTATATGAGTAGGGATGAGATATTTCCTATTTATTTTCACCTTGACTGTTCGAGCATTGATGTGCTAAACAATCTGCTCTATCTGGATAAGGGCATGGATGCAGGTTCCGGCGTTCTTAACATACTTTTCCCGGAATCCTGATATTTGCAGAAGAGCCTGCAGATTAGCCGCTTGTGAGTATCATACCAAGGTTAACGGATGATTTTAATTAAAAATGGCCTTACGGAATAACCCACGATAATTGGGCAACCAGGGAAATTTGGCAGCATGGAGGAGGCATAGAGTTGTTTACCGATAAAGGAAGTTTTAAACAAGCCTATTTAAAAAAGTTGATGGAAACTGAAATATCCCTGGAGACAGGATCCCTTTTGGATAAATACAAAACTTTGGTTACTCTGCTTAAAGAAAAAATAATTTCCTGTCGAGCCTTAACAAAGGAGGAAAGTGCCAATAAGAAACGAGTCTACTATTTTTCAATGGAGTTTCTGCTTGGCAGGTTGTTGAACTATTATTTGGTCAATATGGGTATAGAAGATCTTGTCAGGGAAGGACTGAAGGATATTGGTCTCAGACTTGACGATTTACTGCGGCAGGAAAAGGATCCTGGTCTGGGCAACGGTGGCCTGGGAAGGCTTGCCGCCTGCTTTCTGGATTCTATGGCCTTCATGGGTATAGCAGGACATGGAAATGGTATTCGCTTTAAATATGGTTTATTTGAGCAAAAAATTGTCGACGGTTTCCAATATGAAGTAGCAGACAACTGGTCTAAAGACAGCTATCCATGGGAAACACGCAAACCCGACAAAAGTATTGTGGTTAAATTCAAAGGTAATGTCCGGGTAGCCGAGGAAAAGGACAAACTTCAATTTTACCACGAAAACTATGATGCGGTACTGGCTGTACCCTCGGATATCCCCATTATCAGTTATGATAACCAGCGTAATATTAACACCCTGCGACTCTGGAGTGCCGAACCACTTTCTACGGGATTAGATTTGGTCAGTTTCAATCGGGGTGAATTCCGTCAGGCGGCAGGTATTGGCCCGGAAATTGAAGCTATCTCCTATGTCCTTTATCCGGAAGACAGCAACCTTACCGGACAAGAACTAAGACTCAAACAGGCTTACTTCTTTGTAGCCGCAGGTTTGGGATCAATAATTCGCGCTTATAAGAAACGACATGACTCTCTGGCAAACTTTTCGCGCTTTGTGGCTGTGCATATCAATGATACTCATCCGGTGCTGGCTATACCTGAATTAATGCGTCTCTTGATCGATGAGGAAGGTATGGGCTGGGATCATGCCTGGAATATTACGGCAAACACTATCTCGTTTACTAATCATACAATTTTGCCGGAAGCCCTGGAAAAATGGCCTGTTGATTTGTTCCGCAGCCTTTTGCCGAGGATATACATGATTATTGAAGAAATTGATCTCCGTTTCCGTGAGAGAATAAACAGCAAATATCCAGATGAACCGGAACTTTTGGAGAATACCCGAATCATAAAAGATGGTCAGGTATGGATGGCCAATTTGGCTATTATCGGCAGTTCTTCCGTAAACGGTGTAGCAGCCTTACATACCAAGATTCTTAAAGAAGAGGTCTTTAAAGATTTCTATCGGGTTTTTGGCTATAAATTTAACAATAAAACCAATGGAATAAATCATCGGAGATTCCTGCTGGCAGCTAACAAACAACTTTCTGATTTGATCACGGAGACTATCGGGCAGGCCTGGAAAAAAGATGCTATGGAACTTAGGAAACTGCGTTTTTACCAGGAGGATAGCAGTTTTTTGGAAAGACTGGCTGCTGTTAAGTACCATAATAAAGAAGGGTTAGCCAAATATATTTGGGAAAAACAAGGACTGAAACTTGATCCTTCGTCATTGTTCGATGTTCAGGTAAAGAGAATTCATGCTTATAAACGACAGCTGCTCAACGTACTGAAAATAATCCACCTTTATAATACCCTGCTTAATAATCCTTCTTCCTGGTTCAATCCCCAAACCTTTATCTTTGCCGGCAAAGCAGCACCGGGCTATCGCTTTGCCAAAACTGTAATAAAACTTATTAATACACTGGCACAGAAAATTAATAACGATCCCCGAGTAAATAAAATCCTTAAAGTTGTCTTTCTGGAGAATTTTAATGTTTCTCTGGGAGAAATGGTTTATCCAGCAGCTGATCTCAGCGAACAGATTTCTACTGCCAGCCAGGAAGCATCCGGTACAGGAAATATGAAATTTATGTTTAACGGTGCTTTGACAATAGGAACGCTGGATGGGGCTAACGTTGAAATAAAACAAGCTGTAGGAAAAGATAATATTTTCATCTTTGGCCTGACAGCCAGGGAGGTCTTAGCTTATATTCGGAACCGTAATTACCGTTCCTGGGACGAATACTACGCAAATCAGGAACTGAAACTTAGTCTGGATCAGCTGATTAATGGCTTTTTTAATGATCCAACCGAAGAATTCCGCCTTATTTACGATGCGCTTCTGATCTATAGCGATGATTTCTTTGTCTTAAAAGATTTCAGTGATTATCTTGAAGCTTATAGAAAGGCTCAGCTCCTTTTTCCCGACCGGGAAAATTGGAACAGGAAATCTCTTATAAATATAGCCGAGGCAGGGATATTTTCCAGTGACAGAACAATCAGACAGTATGCCGATCGCATTTGGCGGATTAAAAGACCTTACTAAATACATTTACCGTTTTCTCTCAAGCATGAAAAACACCAGGAAGCAGCAAAAAGGATGTGATTATTATGCATAAACAAAAATGTATAGCAATGCTTCTAGCGGGCGGTCAAGGAAGCAGATTGGGTCCCCTGACCCGCAACATCGCCAAGCCGGCAGTATCCTTCAGCGGTAAATACCGGATTATTGATTTCAGTCTAAGTAATTGTGCCAATTCCGATATTAACACAGTTGGCGTCCTTACCCAATATAAACCATTTTTACTCAACTCCTATATTGCCCAAGGCTCAGCTTGGGATTTAGACGCTCCCGGCGGAGGCGTGCATATCTTGCCGCCCTATGTAGGAGAAAATGAAGGCAGTTGGTATAAAGGAACAGCGGATGCAGTATCTCAAAACATAGAATTTGTAGATTCCTACAACCCGGCTTATGTCCTGATTATTTCGGGCGATCATATTTACAAAATGAACTACAATAAAATGCTCGAATTCCATAAACAGAAAAGAGCAGAAATCACTGTCTCCACCCTGACAGTACCCTGGGAGGAAGCCTCCCGCTTCGGTGTAATGACTTGCGATGATAATGCTAAAATTATCCGATTTGCAGAAAAACCGGCTGTACCTGAATCTAATCTTGCTTCTATGGGGGTCTATATTTTCAACTGGCCAATGCTGAAGCAAGCTTTGCTGGAAGACAGCAAAGATCCTCAGTCCGATCATGACTTCGGAAAAAACATCCTGCCGCGGCAAGTAAAACAAGGCAAACGTGTTTTTGCTTATAATTTTCAAGGTTACTGGAAGGATGTCGGGACTATTGAAAGTTATTACCAAGCAAATATGGAGTGTTTAAACATGGAATCATCCTTTGATATTTTTGATGCCAGGCATAATATATATTCCAATGAAGATCTATTACCTCCCCATTACGTGGGGCCAACTGCCAGAATCGAAAACAGTATTGTTTGCAACGGCTGCAATGTCTTAGGTGAGGTCACAAACTCTATCCTGGCCCAGGGTGTCTTTGTGGGAGAAGGGGTTTGTATCAGGGATTCAATTCTCCTTCCTTACGCTAAGGTATACGATCAAACGAGTGTTTTAAAATCCATTGTTGGAGAACGAGCGGAAATTAAAGAACGATGTCTTGTAGGAGCCGAACCGGGGACTGGTTCAGAACAGGAAGGAATTACCGTAATTGAAGACCATCACCTCATTCCTAAAGGTTCAGTCATTGAAGCAGGTCAAAACATATACAGGATACGCTAAACTGCAGCAAAGAAGGGCGGGAGACAAAATGTACAATACGATTGCCATACTTTTCGGGAACAGCGGGTTCGATTCTCTGCAAGGTCTGACTTTAGAAGGTTCTATCGCCAGTACCTCGTTTGGGGGAAGATACAGACTGCTTGATTTTGCCCTGTCCAGTATGGTAAATTCCGGCATACGAACTGTCGGTTTAGTTACACCTCGCTATTACAGGTCAATTCTTGACCACTTGGGTGGTGGTAAGGAATGGTTCCTGGATCGAAAAGCCGGAGGACTGGCGATATTGCCTGGAGCCATCCATGGCCTGACCAGCCATAAAATTAATTTCCGCATGAGGGATATTGAAATGAATATTGATTATCTGCATAAAAACTATGCGGAAAATGTTTTAATCAGTAGATGTAATCAGGTTTTCAATTTCAATTATGCAGATGCCCTGGAGTTTCATAATAAAAAGAAAGCAGATATTACTTTAATTTTTAAAATACCGGAAAAACCCACAGACCGGCATGGCAGGATCCATCTTTTTCTGGATGAGGCCCAGCGGGTTAATGAAATAAAAAAAGAAGATTCGGAAGAACTTAAAGTTCCCTATTTTATAAATCAGTTAATTATCCGGCGTAAAGTCCTGTCAGATATTATTCACGGCTATAAATCCCTTGAAACAGTCGATTTAATCCAGCCCATAGCCGAAAATATCCAGGCCCTTAAAGTATATGGTTATCCTTTTAGCGGCTATTTGCAGACAATTCATACAGTTCAGGATTATTTTGAACGAAACATGGATCTTTTGGATCATGAAATTAGGGAAAAACTTTTCTGGGGCTCTGACCGTATTCATACAAAGGTCAGAGATAATCCTCCAACTAAATACGGGTTTGAAGCCCGGGTTAGGAATTCATTAATATCCAGCGGCTGCCGGATAGAAGGAAATGTTGAAAATTCGATTATTTCCCGCTGTGTTCTTATTGAACCTGGAGCCCAAATCAGAAACAGTATTATCATGCAAAGATGTACAATACGGGCCGGTACTATCCTGGAATACGTTGTTATGGACAAGTTAACTGAGGTTAAAGCCGGAAATGTCCTGAAAGGAAACCGGGATAATCCACTGGTTATGAAAAAAACTGCAGTCTGAGCTGGAAAAGAGGGAAAATATGAGAGTTGTTTTTGCCATCACAGAAGCGGATCCTTTTCTCAAAACAGGTGGCCTTGGTGATATCGGAGGTTCTTTACCCGCTGCTTTAAAAAAACAAGGAGCCGATGTACGGGTTTTCCTGCCTAAATACAGTCTGATCCCCGAGCAATATCGCCGGGAATTTAAACATCTGACCCATTTTTCTATCCCGTTGGCCTGGCGCAGGCAATATTGTGGTCTGGAAGAAATGACCTATCAGGGAATACATTATTATTTTATTGATAACGAGTATTATTTTAACCGTGCCAGTATTTACGAAAATTATGACCAGGCTGAACAATATGCTTTTTTTTCCCGGGCAGTGCTGGAAAGCCTGGCCTATCTGCCAGGATATCGGCCGGATATCATACATTGCCACGACTGGCAGACAGCCTTGATCCCGCTGATGCTTAAGGAATTTTATAATAAGGAACCACTTTATTTTTCACTTAAGACTGTTTTCACAATTCATAACCTTAAGTACCAGGGAATTTTTGCTGAAGAAGTTCTGAGCGATATTATTGGTCTTGCTCCGGAAATGTTTGCCGAGAAAAATTTAGAGTTTTTCGGCGCGATTAATTTCATGAAATCAGCCCTGCTATATGCCGACAGAATAACAACTGTTAGTCCAACCTATGCCGAAGAAATTCAGACCTCAATTTATGGAGAGAAACTGGAAGGCCTTTTATATCAGCGACGCAACAATCTTCAGGGTATCTTGAATGGTTTAAATTACGATCTTTATGATCCTGACCGCGACCCCTATTTGATTGTTCCCTTAAATTCCTCTCCAAGAGCTAAAGCAGAAAACAAAGGCTATTTGCAAGGAATACTGGGACTTCCCATCCAAAAAGATACGGCCATGCTGGGGATGGTATCCCGTTTGGTTGAACAAAAAGGTCTTGATCTGCTGGCCCATGTGCTGGAGGAAATCCTATTGCTGGATGTGCAACTTGTGATTCTCGGTTCAGGAGAACAGCGCTACGAAGAGATGCTGCGTTATTTTGCGGGTAAATATCCTGAAAAAATGGCTGTGCGTACTAAATACAGTGATGAACTGGCTCATCTGATCTATGCCGGATCAGATCTGTTTCTGATGCCGTCTCTATATGAACCCTGCGGTATTTCTCAAATGATTGCCATGCGTTATGCTGCGATACCTCTTGTCAGGGAAACCGGAGGCCTAAAAGATACCGTAAATTCTTTTAATGAAGACACGGGTTTTGGTAATGGTTTTAGTTTTGTATCCTATAATGCTCATGAATTTCTCTTTGCGGTGCAGCGGGCCATAAAATTATATACCGAAAAGAGACCTGTTTGGAATAAAATCAAGGAAAATGCTCTGAAAAGTAATTTCAGTTGGGAGCGTTCAGCCCAAGCTTATATTCGCCTTTTTGAGTCCCTACTTTAAGAAGATTTCGATTAGAATATTTTATATCGTTCCAATAGCGAACTTGGATATCGTACTGGCAGGAGGTAAGTATGGAGTTATCTGTTTATCATAATTCCCATGACTTGTTATATCGCAATCCCTTTGGAGCGGTAGAATGCGGCCGGAAAATTATTTTCCGGCTGAAAACATCTTGTGAATTTCCTGTTGAAGCCTGCTATCTCCGTCTTTGGGAAGCTAAAGGGGAAAAAACACTTACGATGAATCTGATCTCTGGGGTACACGCTATTAACCTCGAACCTTGTTTATACGAAGTGGAATATGAGGCACCTGTCGACCCGGGGCTTGTTTGGTATTATTTTGTTATCCGGACAGGTTCCCGTACCTTCTATTATGGTAACAATAGTGCAAGACTTGGTGGAGAAGGACATCTTAGCCAAGAAGAGCATCCTCCAGGCTATCAGATCACAGTTTATCATTTTTCCAAGGTGCCCGGATGGTATAAACAAGGAGTCATGTATCAGATATTCGTAGACCGTTTTAAGAAAGGACAACAAAACAACTGTGACCCCTATTCCCGCAGGAACTCCCTGCTGCATCTCCATTGGGAGGACACCCCGGTTTATATTAAGGATGAGAAAGGGAACGTTACTTATTGGGACTTTTTCGGTGGTAATCTTGCCGGGGTCATAGAAAAATTACCTTATCTTAAAGAATTAGGAATCAGTATTATCTACTTCAATCCGATATTTGAATCATCCAGCAATCATAAATACGATACTGCGGATTATTTAAGAATTGATCCTGCCTTTGGTGATGAAGCCATCTTTACAATTCTGGTCCAGAAGGCCAAATCATTTGGTATTTCTGTTATTTTGGATGGAGTCTTCAGCCATACTGGCAGTGACAGTATTTATTTTAATAAATATGGCAATTATCCCGGACTGGGCGCATATCAGTCCACGGATTCCCCTTACTTTAATTGGTATGAATTTAAGCAAACCTGTGATATCTATGAATGCTGGTGGAATATTGAAGCTCTTCCGGAAGTGAAGGAAATGAACCCTTCCTATAGGCATTTCATTTATGGCTCCGAAAATAGTGTTATCAGCAAGTGGATGACTAAAGGCATAGCCGGCTGGCGTTTGGATGTTGCCGATGAATTGCCCGACGAGTTCATTCAGGAACTGCGGATGGCAGTCAAAGATAACAATCCGGAAGCAGTACTCATCGGAGAGGTCTGGGAAGATGCCTCCCATAAGGAAAGCTACGGTCAGCTGCGGCAATATTTCTGGGGAGATGAACTGGATGCCACTATGAACTACCCTTGGCGAAAGATGCTTTTGCAGTTCCTGCTTGGGCAGGGGGATTCCGCTTTACTTCATGCTCAAATCTTGAGTTTATACGAAAATTATCCCCGGGAGAATTTCTACGCAGCAATGAACCTGATAGGTAGTCATGATAAACCAAGAATTTTAACTGTTCTGGGGGAGGCGCCATCCGAGAGAAACTTGTCAGAAAATGAAAGGCGGATTTACAAGCTCCCACCCTCGGCAAGATGCCTGGCTGTACAAAGGCTCAAGTTATTAAGCCTTGTGCAAATGACATTTCCCGGGGTTCCCTGTATCTATTACGGAGACGAAGCAGGTTTGGAAGGCTACAGCGACCCTTATAACAGGGGAACTTATCCCTGGGGACAGGAGGACAGAGAGATTCTGGATTGGTATAAAAAAATAATCCGCCTGCGGGCTGAATATGAAATACTTCAAAGTGGTGATTTCCAGTCATTTTACTACACAAGCGATGTTTACGGCTATAAGCGCAGAGGAAAAGACGAGGAAATTACGGTATTGATCAATCGTCATCCTACTCAAGCCAAGGAAGTAAACTTTAAGAGCGGAATACAGTCATTTCCTTTTACAATTGATTTATTGAGCGGAGAAGTAATTTCCTGGGGGAATGAAAGGGGGGACCCGGTAAATTATAAGGACAGCCTAACCATAAAAATTAACCCTATTTCTGCAAGAACCATTTGGAACAAAAAAACTGACTCTGTCTTCAGGAAAAATGCTCTTAAACGTTCCTGCGGAGTTCTTATGTCAATCAGTTCCCTGCCTTCAGCTTTGGGGACAGGAGAACTTGGAAGAGAAGCCTATGATTTTGTTGACTTTCTTGCAGACAGCCAACAATCCATCTGGCAGGTTCTGCCTTTGAATCCGACCGGTTTAGGAGATTCACCTTACCAGAGTGATTCTGCTTTTGCAGGTAATCCGATGTTAATCAACTTAGAGTATTTAATTCAGGAAGGAATGTCTGGATCGGAGCAATTTAAAGATATGAAGATACTCCTGGAAAGTAAAAATTCCCGGGAGTCTGTTAATAAAGATGATCTTCTTCGAAATATATTCCAGGTCTTTCAAACTTGCCTGTATGCTCAGGAAGAGGCTTTTCCTGTTCTGAAGAAGGCCGAAACAAACTATCTTTCACTTGATAACTATCTTGCCTTTCAAAAAGAAAACGCTGTCTGGCTGGATGATTATGCCCTTTTCAGGGCTCTGAAAATTCATTTTGGAAATGTACCCTGGTATGACTGGGAGCAGGGAATTGCCTTACGAACCAAGGAAAGTATTGCCAAATATTCTCTGTTGCTTGCCCGGGAGATAGAATTTAACCGCTTCTTACAATATACTTTTTTCTTTCAATGGCAGGCTATCAGGCAGTATGCACAAACCAAGGATATTAAAGTTATTGGAGATATTCCGCTCTTCGTTGCTGCCGACAGCTGTGATGTTTGGGTTAACCGCAATTTTTTTGTTCTTAAAGAGAACGGGAAACCGGCTAAAGTTGCAGGTGTTCCCCCAGATTACTTCAGTGAGACAGGCCAACTCTGGGGGAATCCTTTGTACGACTGGGAGGCTTTAGCCACAGATAACTATTCCTGGTGGAAGGAAAGGATCCGACTGTTACTGAAACTTTATGATTTTATCCGGATTGACCATTTTCGGGGGCTAGAAGCCTATTGGGAAATTGAGGCCGGTGCAGAAACAGCAGCTGAGGGTCACTGGATGAAAGGACCCGGAAAAAGATTTCTGGAAAGCCTGAGTAGCGAATACAGGGAACTTCCCTTTATTGCAGAAGATCTTGGTTTCATAACACCTGAAGTTAATAATCTGAAGAATATATTTGGGCTTCCCGGCATGAAGATACTTCAGTTTACATCGCTGGAAGAATGTTTGGCTGAAAAGGACAATAATTTTGTCTATTATACAGGAACTCATGATAATGATACTTTACTGGGCTGGATTAAAACCAAAAGTAATATGATTAACGAGGACAAGCAGACTAACAAGAATTTAACTGAACCTGAGGAAAATGCCAAATTGAAGACTGTCTGCCGCAAGCTTATGGAAGATTTATATATGAGTCCGGCAGCATGGGCGATCCTGCCCATGCAGGATATTTTGTGTCTTGATACAGACTCCCGCATGAATATACCTGGAACCATTGAGAACAACTGGAAATGGCAAATGACCGAATCAATGCTGACCGGCGAAGTGAAAACCTGGCTGCGCAATCTGGCATTAAAGTCAGGTAGATCTTCCGATTAATAATTAAAGCAGACCAAGATTATACAAGTGGTTTATTTAGGTTTCTTATCCCGGTATGATGAGGCTTATCTGCATGAAAAAGAAGGAGAAATATTAATGAATATCATTTTAGCAACATTAGGTGATATGTTCAGGGTATCTAAAACTCAAATAAATGAGATTGCCAGTTCTTTTGAAAAGGAAATGGCCTTGTGTACTGTTTCGCCTGCACAAGGATCTCTGAAAATGCTAAGAAGTTATTTTACGAAACCTTCTATAAGTGAAGCAGGCGATACCATTGCCGTTGATTTCGGAGGTACTAATATCCGATTATTGATAGTAAACCTGAGCAAGGGATACTGTCAAATCAAGCAGCAGAGAGTATTTAATTTAGCCCAGCTTCAGGCCGGCATTGGCACAGGCCAAGAACCAAAAATATTTAATTTTTTAGCTTCAGAAATAGAGAAAATGATTAATAAAGATAAGAAATATCTTCTCGGACACTGCTTTTCCTTTCCTTCCAGACAAATTTCCCGTAAATCAGCACTGTTAATCCATTGGTGCAAAGAGATGAAATTTTCCTCTTTGGAAGGAAAAGATATTAATAAAATTCTTGCAGAAGCCTTGGTTTCCAGAGGACTGACCAACATAGAAGTAAGTGCCATTATTAATGATACTGTAGGCATTTTACTTGCAGGTGCTTATTTGAATCCAACTGTCGATATTGGTTCTATTTGCGGTACCGGTTATAACAGTTGTTATGTGGAAACGGGTAAAGAAGGGTGTTTCCAGGAAATAATTAATATTGAAGCCGGCGGTTTCAGCCATAAGTCACTTTGGGAAAATATATTTGATGTTGAACTTGACATCCAAAGTGAAAGGCCTGGCTCTTATCATTTAGAAAAAATGGTATCCGGACGCTATCTCGGTGAAATTTTACGTCTGGTTATTTTGTATCTCATT
>JAQVLN010000124.1 GCA_028704155.1 Desulfitobacteriaceae bacterium | reverse complement strand
ATCCGTTTCTCATTGAACCAGCTAACATATTCATCCAGCTGATTTTTTAGATCCTTAATCGTCTCAAAGTGCCTATTCCTAACAAATTCTGTTTTGATTACTTTGTAGGTCGCTTCAGATACCGCATTATCATACGGACAGCCCTTCATGCTTAATGATCTTTTGATATTAAAAGTGGTGATCACCTCGTCAATCAGCTGATTTTTAAATTCACTGCCGCGATCAGTATGAAATAGTTGGATATCAAACAAATTACCTTTAACTTTGGCGAAAGCTTGGCAAACAAGTTTAGCGTCTTTAGCTGGGCCACAGCTATGACCGATAATTTCCCGGTTGAAAAGATCGATAAGAAGACAAATATAATTCCATCGGTTGCCTACTCGGACATAAGTTAAATCACTAACGACCGCTTCCAGAGGAACATCTTTTTGGAACTCTCGATTCAGTTCGTTTTTAATCTCAGATTCGTTACAGGTGGTCTTATGAGGTTTGTATTGGGCCACCGTATAGGCAGAAACCAATCCGTTGTTCTTCATGAATCGACCGATCCGCCGTCTAGATACCACCATACTCAGCTTTTTCAATTCCACTTTGATTTTCCGCGTGCCATAAACACGTTGATTATCTTTAAATATTTTGACTACGGCTTTTTCCACCGAATCGTCTATAACTTGAGGCTTAGCTTCGTAGTAATAAGTGCTTCTGTTAACTTTTAGGACTCTACACATTGCTGATACAGAGTATTTATGAGCATTTTCCTTGATCACTAATACTTTCGTCCTAAGATCAGCGCTGCTTGCTTTAAAATGTCATTCTCCATTTTTAACTGTTGATTTTCTTTCCGCAGTTTGATGAGTTCATTTTGTTCATCACTGCGATTATCACTTTCTTTGAAGGAACCCGTGGATTGACTTTGTCTGACCCATTTATCAAAGGCTGAGGGGGTTAAATCATATTCCCTGATAATTTCCATCCGGGGCTTTCCATTCAAATACAATTGCACCATTTGGTTTTTGAACTCATCAGTGTAAAACCTGCGTTCTCGTTTAGTCATAGTAAATCTCCTGTCTTTCATATTTATTTAGTTTACTAGACCTTAAGAGAACTGTCTAATTAAGTGTAACCTATCCACTTGCAAGTCGCTCTGGGGTTCGTCGGCAACTACGCCCCTTGTGGACTTTCACCACAGATTGACGGCATGCCCGTCATACGTAAAAGAGGGATAACCATTTCAGGTTATCCCTCAACAAATCAATAGCACAAAAAATTAGATTCTGTTGCCGCTTTTTAAATTCTGTTCTGCAAATTGAATCATTCTCTTTGTCATTTCTCCGCCAACACGACCATTTTCGCGGCTGGTACGGTCTCCTCCCAGTGTTACTCCTAATTCGTTGGCGATCTCATACTTGAATTGATCCAACGCTTGACCGGCCCCTTGAAGTGCGGGTTCATTTGTATTTCTTTCTCCTGCCATGATGTTAAACCTCCCCTTGAATATTTATATATCTTGGAACATTCTTATTATCTGTTATTTATGTATTATTAGTCAGGCAATTAATGTAATTAATCAGAATATTCGGAAAATAATCTTAATACAGATCATGTATTTATTATCCTATAAGCTAAGGTTTAGCTTATAGGATAAGTTATGTTATAATAATTCTTGAATCTTCATCCTGATGCGGGGAAAATCTATCGAATTTGAATTTTTGATTCAGACTCTTGCAATATCCGGTTAATATGCATAAACATAATATATTTGGGGTGAAATTAATGAAGAGAGAACAGATAGTGAAATTAAAAAAAGTACTGCCTGTAATCCCCGGCATAAACGGTAGTGAGGAATTTTTCAAATCGGCTGTTCTTGTCATGTTGGTTTTGCTTGATGATGAGTATCACCTGGTCTTTCAAAAAAGAGCGTTAACTATCAGGCAAGGCGGTGAAATATGTTTTCCTGGAGGACAACATGACCCACTAACTGATCCGGATTATGAACACACGGCCATTCGGGAAACGGTAGAAGAATTAGGTATTGCCAGGGAGAAGCTGAATATTATCGGTAAACTGGATACTTTGGTTGCTCCAATGGGAGCTATTATAAACCCCTTTGTCGGGCTGGCAGAACTTCAGTCATTGGCTGAATTAAACCCGGATAGTAAGGAAGTAGACTATGTTTTTTCGGTTCCGGTGTCGCTTTTTCAAAAAGTAAAACCGGATGTATATGATGTCAGATACAAAAATTATCCTTCGTTTATTGATGAACATGGTAATGAGGTAATTACTTTTCCCGCCCGGGAATTAGGTTTGCCTGAAAGATATACCAAACCTTGGGGTGACCGTTCTTATAAGGTATATGCTTATAAAGTTCATGGAGAAATTATCTGGGGATCAACAGCCAGGATTGTTTATGATTTTATCCGAAGAGTAAATTTGCTGCAAAGTTGATATTTTAGTTTCTCATATATACAATGCAGTTAGCAGGTTTTATTGAAACAAAATAGGTATTCTGAAGTACAATAATAGCAATGATTTAACAGCCTCCATATACTTAAAATTAAGGATGTGATAAAAATTAGTAAGATAGTTCAGAAACCAACTACTGCTCTTTTTCCTGTTCCCGCAGTTCTGGTAACATCTATGTCGGAAGATTGTGCTCTTAATATTGCCACAATCGCCTGGACTGGAATAATGAATTCTGAACCTCCTATATTATATATAGGAGTCAATCCGGCACGCTACTCCCATAAATTGATCAAGGCTTCCGGAGAATTTGTTATTAATATCCCTTCGGTTGGCCAGGCTAAACAAGTTGATTATTGTGGGTTGGTATCCGGTAAAAATGTGGATAAAATTAAAGAAACTGGCTTTTCCACAACGGCCGCTTCGTTTGTTAAGACTCCCTTGATTACCGAATGTCCGGCGAATCTGGAATGTAAGGTGCTGCAAACGCTTAATCTGGGGAGCCATGATGTTTTCATTGCCGAGATTTTGGCAGTACACTTTAATGAAGATGTTTTAGACCAAAAAGGCCGGCCGGATATTGACCTGATCAAGCCCTATTGCTACAGTCTGAGAGAGTATCGGTTGGTAGCTGATAAAATCGGGACTTTTGGTTATTCAAAAAAGTAATCATAAAAGGTATTTTCGTATAAAGCCGTCTAAAACATCATGTTTTAGACGGCTTTATTGTGAAGAATATTATCTTTTAATAATTACCGCTGCCGCAGAATTACCTCATAAAGAATATCAGGTGTGGCAGACCAGAGGTCCCTGTTGAATTTTGCTGCTCTAATATATATACTTTATAGGGGTTATACGTATAAGGAGGTTGCAGATTTGGAATGAATTATCAATTAACATATAAAGGGACTGAGGATTATATCGTTTCGGATGATCTCCGGAACAGTGTCAATATCTCGGTATCCTTAAGCAGGCCGCTTTTGATAAAGGGTGAACCGGGTACAGGCAAAACAGTATTAGCTGAAAGTATTGCTGATTCCCTTAGTCTGCGTTTGCTTATCTGGAATATCAAGTCAACTACTAAGGCCCAGGATGGCCTTTATGTTTATGATACTGTCCAGCGTCTTTATGACAGTCAATTTGGGGATAAGGATGTATCAAATATTAAACAATACATTAAATTGGGTAAGCTGGGAGAGGCCTTTGAATCAACAGAAAGGGTTGTGCTTTTAATTGACGAAATTGACAAGGCCGACTTGGAGTTTCCCAATGATTTGCTTTGGGAATTGGATGTAATGAGTTTTTATATACCTGAAACAGGGGAAACTATTACGACAAAACACAGGCCTATTGTTATTATAACAAGTAATGCGGAAAAAGAACTGCCAGATGCTTTTTTAAGGCGTTGTATTTTCCACTATATAGATTTTCCTGATCAAAAAATGATGGAAGAAATAGTTCATGTCCACTTTCCCAGATTGGATGAAAACATCCTTACTGAAGCTTTGAAAGCTTTTTATTGGCTGCGCAGTATTTCCGGTTTACAAAAAAAGCCCAGTACCAGCGAACTATTGGATTGGGTCCAGGCCTTATCCGTTGGCGGCATCGCACCCGATAAAATATACCGGGAGATACCTTTCCTGGGAGCATTGTTAAAAAAGAATCAGGATTTTGATTTGGCTTTAAGGCAGCTTCATTCGCGTAGTGCAGGAAATAAGGCCAGGCCTCAAAATCGTAGTTATAACTGGTAGAAGCAGATGTTTACAAACTTTTTTTATTTATTACGCAGTGAAGGTGTCCCAGTTTCTATTACTGAATGGATGACTTTAATGGAGGCCCTGGATAAAGGTTTGGCTGGATCAAGTTTATCGGGATTTTATTATCTTGCCAGAGCTATTTTGGTAAAAAGTGAAAGTCACTTTGATCAATACGACCTGGTCTTTCAGTATTATTTTCACGGGATAGAAACTCCGGAAAAATTATCGGACCAGGTTTCCGAATGGCTGGCCAAGCCTTTGCCTCCCATTATGTTTTCTGAAGAAGAACGGAACCGGATCCTGCGCAAATTGGGCTTGCCGGATTGGGAAAGTTTAAAGGTAGCTTTGGAAGAACGTTTGCGTACTCAGGACGGACCTCATCATGGTGGAAACAGATGGATAGGTACTGGCGGGACTTCACCTTTTGGGCACTCGGGTTTCCATCCGGGAGGAATCAGGATCGGGGGAGAATCACACGGCCAGTCAGCAGTAAAAGTAGCTGCCCAGCGTAATTACCGGGAATACCGTGCTGATGAAACCTTGGGAGTGCGTCAGTTTGAAGTTGCCTTGCGCCGCTTGCGTCAATTCAGCACCCGCCTCGAAGGGGCAAAGGATCAGCTTGATTTGGATGAGACTATTGATGAAACCTGTAAAAATGCCGGGCAATTAAAGCTTGTCTGGACCAGATCCCGCAAAAATACTGTCAAGGTTATTGTCTTAATGGATGTAGGAGGTTCGATGTATCCTTATGTTGACATCTGCGGTCAATTATTTACGGCAGTGCAAAAGGCCTCCCATTTTCAGGATCTGAGGTTTTACTATTTTCACACTTGTATCTTTGACCATTTGT
>JAQVLN010000033.1 GCA_028704155.1 Desulfitobacteriaceae bacterium | reverse complement strand
CCAATCACGGGAATTTTTACTGCCTCTTTCACCTCAGCTAAAATCTCTTTCATCGCCCGGTTTGTCCCTAAATGCCCCCCAGCCTCATAACCCTCAACAATAACAGCTGCGGCCCCGAGTTTTTCCGAGAGCCTGGCTAATTTTGCAGTTGAAACAATCGGTACTACAGGTATATTGGTTTCCTTGCCCCAGGAAAACATATCCCTGGAAAATCCGGCTCCTGAAACCAAGAGATCAATTTTTTCTTCAAAGGCCGTCCGTACCAATTGGGCGAACTCACGAACCGCATACATAATATTAACTCCAATAATACCTTTGGTACGTTTCCGCGCTTCACGAATCTCTGCTCTTAATTCGGCAACAGTCAAACCACTCCCGGCAATAAGTCCGATACCCCCTTCATTAGCAACAGCGGCTGCCAAAGAAGCCATAGAAATTTTCACAGCCATCCCACCTTGAATAACGGGAATTTTAGCAACCAAATTCCCAATGTGGAGCTCGGGTATTCTCACTTTGTTTCCCCCTGACTATATTTATATAAACTCTTTCCAGTTTTTCTGGTAGTAAGAGTTAAGCATTTTTTAAAAGAAAGTCCCGCAGAAAACTACGGGACCTTACGCAAATTAAATCTACTTGTTCTCTTTAATATAGTTTACTGCGTCACCGACAGTCCGGATTTTCTCAGCTTCCTCGTCAGGAATATCCAATTCAAATTCCTCTTCCAAAGCCATAATCAGTTCAACGATATCCAATGAATCAGCATTTAACTCTTCAAACGTTGTTTCTAATTTGACATCTGCCTCATCCACCCCCAGTTGATCAACGACGATGGACTTGACCTTATCAAACACTGCCATGTTGTAACTTCACCTCCCCTCAAAACAGTTCACTTCTTTCAATTTACACAGCTATGCCTCCATCAACTGCCAAGGTCTGCCCTGTTATGTAAGATGCCGCCGGAGAAACCAAGAAAAGAACTGCTTTTGCAACTTCCTCTGCAGTACCCATATGTCCAAGAGGAATTCCCTTGATAAACTCTTGCTTTACATCCTCAGGCAATGATGCCGTCATATCGGTAGAAATATATCCCGGAGCAACAGCATTGACTCGAATTCCCCTGGAAGCCAACTCTTTAGCCATCGACTTAGTAAATCCAATAATTCCTGCTTTTGAAGCGGCATAATTAGCCTGACTGGGATTTCCAAAAATACCTACAACTGAAGCAATGTTTACAATAGCCCCGGAACGTTGTTTTAACATCCCCCTGCTTACGGCTTTGGTACATAGAAAAACGCTTTTAAGATTAACATTTAAAACTGTATCCCAATCTGCTTCTTTCATTCGCAAAAGCAGATTATCCCTGGTTATCCCGGCGTTATTCACTAAAATATCAATTTTTCCGTAATTCTCTATCGTTGTGCCGACAAGTCTGTCCACATCACTTGCTTGAGTTACGTCAGCCTGAATAAACATCGCCTTCCCGCCTGAAGCGCTAATCCGGTTAACTGTTTCTTCTGCTTTTTCCTGGTTGCCGACATCATTAATAACTACTGCCGCACCGGCAGCCGCTAATTCCAATACAATAGCCCTGCCAATCCCGCGGGCAGCACCAGTAACAACAGCAACATTTCCATTAAGCATCATTTTAGCTACTCTCCTTTAAATATGCAAGTGACTTTTCCAGAGAACCCAAATCCCCCACCTGCAGAATATTTACCGTCGGGGCAATTTTTTTGATTAACCCTGACAAGGCCTTGCCCGGACCACATTCCACAAAAGTATCAACCCCTTGGGCAGATAAATAACGAATTGATTGTTCCCATAATACTGCCCCGCTCAATTGATTTACAAGGGTCTCGATTGCCCTTTGAGGATCCAGGACCTCCTGAGTATCTACATTGGCAATTATGGGACAACATGGTTTCTGCCAATTCACTTCTTTCAGGGCCTTATTCAACTCCTGGGCGGCACTTCCCATTAACAGCGAGTGAAAAGGCCCGCTGACTGACAAAGGAAGCGCACGCTTCGCCCCCAATGTTTTGGCCAATTCCATAGCTTTATGCACAGCCTTTATCTCCCCGGAAATAACGATCTGACCGGGACAGTTATAATTTGCCGGTTGCACAGATCCACAATCAGCGGCCAGCCGGCATGCTTCTTCAACCTGGCCTGCTTCCAAACCCAGAATTGCAGCCATTGTCCCCTGACCCACCGGAACTGCCTCCTGCATCAGTTCACCGCGCCGGCGGACCACCCTGAGTGCCTCCTCGAGGCCAAGGCTTCCTGCTGCAACATGGGCAGAATACTCCCCTAAACTATGTCCGGCATGATAATCTGCGGCAATTCCGGCTGCCTTTAATTGACACCAGGCAGCAATGCTGACAAGTAAAATTGCCGGTTGAGTATTATATGTAAACTGCAATTCTTCTTCAGGGCCTGCTTCGATAATCTTCAGAAAATCATTCCCTAAAACACGCCGCCCGGCAGCATACACTTCCTGTCCACAGGAAGTCTCAAAAAGTTCCTTGCCCATTCCCACAAATTGTGAACCTTGACCGGGAAATACAAATGCTAATTTACCCATTTCCTTATTCCTCTCTCCCAAAAGAGTCAACTAATTATATTCGTAATCAAATGCCCCGAAAATAAGCGGATAGTTTTTTCCATTCTGATTCAGCTGTTTCCACGATATCCCTTAAAATTGCCGCTGCAGGCTCTACGCGCCGTACGGCTCCGGCAATCTGGCCTGCCATAACCGAACCATTGGTAACGTTACCTTCCACCATTGCCATCTGCAATCTGCCGGTACCCAGCTTTATCAGTTCGTCGGCCTCGACCCCTTCCCGTTCAAGGCGGGATAATTCCCTGGTAAAACGATTACCCAGACAACGAACAGGATGCCCGGTAGTTTGACCGGTAACTACAGTATCACGATCCTTGGCCTTGATAATAGCTTCTTTTACCGCCAGGGGAATTGTACATTCGGAAGCGCACATGAAACGGGTTCCCATTTGTACGCCGGCAGCACCTAAGGAAAGAGCAGCCAGGAAACCACGTCCATCGGCAATTCCTCCGGCGGCAATTACCGGAATTTTAACAACATCAACAACCTGAGGTACCAGTGGTAAAGTGCAAATTTCGCCGATATGCCCTCCTGATTCCATTCCCTCGGCTATTAAGGCCGCAGCCCCAACCTTTTCCAAACGCCTGGCCAGAGCAACCGAGGCCACTACCGGTATCATCTTGGTCCCGACTTCCTTTAACCTTGGGACATATTTACCAGGATTCCCGGCTCCAGTTGTAATCACCGGCACCTTTTCCCTGATAATTATCTCCATGATTTCTTCAACATAAGGTGAAAGCAGCATAATATTGACTCCAAAAGGTTTCTGAGTTATTCTTTTAAGCTTTTGAATTTCGGTTTGCAGCCAATCCGGCGGTGCCTGACCGGCAGCAATAATTCCTAATCCTCCGCCTTCCGATACTGCAGCTGCCAATTCACCGTTAGCCACCCAGGCCATTCCACCTTGAAAAATCGGATATTCTATCCCCAAGAGTTCGCAAAGCTCAGTTTTAATCATACCATCGTTCCTCTCTTTGACCTGATATATAATTACGTCTCAGGCTTGGAAAGCCTGAATTTTAACTTCCGGCTCCGGCTGCTGTGCATCAAGTCCATACCTATTCTCTCGGTTATACGAACGGATATACACTCCTGGGCAACACGGATAGCATTAAATACGGCCTTTTCCCCTGAACTTCCGTGACAAACAATACTAATTCCGTTTACGCCCAACAGAGGCGCTCCACCATATTCGGCATAGTCGATTGTCTGAGCTATTTCCTTCATTACCGGTTTTATCAATAATGCCCCCAGTTTCCGCAAACTGGTCGCAGTTAATTTATCTTTGATTAATTCAATAAAGAAAGCTGCAATACCTTCTGCTGTTTTCAGCAAAACATTGCCGGCAAACCCGTCACAAACAATTACATCAGCACGGCCATAAGGAATATCCCGGCCTTCAATATTACCTGTAAAGTTTATCCGGGCGGTTTTCAAAAGCCGGAAAGCGGTCTGGGTTAGTTCATTACCTTTACCTTCTTCACTGCCAATATTAAGAAGCCCTACTCTGGGATTGGTTATCCCCATAATTTTCTCCGCATAGATACTTCCCATAATAGCATATTGCAGTAAATGTTCAGGTCTGGCATCCAAATTAGCTCCTACATCCAAAATAAGTTTTCCGCCATCTGAAGTAGGCAATACTGCAGCAATTGCCGGACGCTCAATTCCTTTTATCCTACCCAAGCCTAATAAAGCAGCGGCCATTTGAGCACCTGTACTCCCGGCACTTACTACCGCATCGGCAAGGCCTTCTTTAACCAGTCTGGTAGCAACAACAACTGAAGCATCCTTTTTTTTACGGACTGCATTGGCAGGAAGTTCATTCATAGTTATTATTTCACTGGCCTCATGAAAAGAAACCGACTCCGGTATCTTGATACCGGACAAACAAGGTTGCATAAGTTCCATTTTTCCAATAAGGATTAATTCCAGGCGGGGATAAACAACAGCAGCCATTAAAGTGCCCTTGATAATTTCTGCAGGAGCATAATCTCCCCCCATTGCATCGACGGCAATTTTCATTATTTTAGTAATTTCCCTCCCCCTCACCCCTTATTGGAGAATCAATTGTGAATAAAATCCACTCGCACCGTAATACCTCTTTCCGGCATACAGTAGAAATAATCCTCACCCGGTATTTATTATCCTCTTGCTCGTTTATACGACCGATAGCTTCAACACATTCACCCAAAAATACAGGCCTGATAAATTCAAGTTCTACCTTGCCTGGACACATGGCCTTAGCTTCAGTTAAAGCAAGAGCTAATGAGTTAGCCTGGGCAAACAAATAATGACTCTGGGCAGCTTTTGTTTGCGGAAGTACTATCGTCTCGTCAATCTTGAGTTCTGAACATGCATATACTCCGACAACTAATTCCTTTAACTCACCAATGACTTCGTGTTTAGCTGAAGATCTTAACGTTCCGTAAGCCTCGCGCGCAAATACTCTTGTCCGTTCCCGCAATTCGGGAATTCCCAAGATCCTGCGGTCATACCTTATTGTCGGAATACTTACTCCAAAGCGCTTAGCCAATTCCTGATCGGTAAAAAAAGGGTCACTCAAAACTATTTCCCTTAAGGCCTCCCGGCGTTCTTGTCTAGGAAAACGAGACAATACAATCACCAATTTCCAAATCTTTCTTGTAATCTGGTGACAATTATAATTCAATCATAATACTTTTTCAAGATTAAATATAAGATAACCTGTCTTAAACAAATAAAAAAGAATCCTTACAAAAGGATTCAATTTTTCCAAAATTACACTACTTACTCAGATCAATCACTTGCTTATCCTTATAATATCCACAAGTCGAGCAAACAAAATGCTGTAATTTCGGCTGATGGCATTGGGGGCATTCGATGTGGTTCGGAGCAGATAATTTCCACATAGCCCGACGTTTACGTACTCTGGATTTGGATTGTCGATGTTGAGCAACACCCATAGATTAACACCCCCTTCAAATACATTACGCTTTAATCCTTCGAGCGCCACTTGCTTAAACCGGCCAAACGCGGATCAAGTTGCTTGTCTTGACATTCACATTTAAGCAAATTACGGTTAACACCACAAGTTGGACAAAGTCCCAAGCACTCAGCAGAACAAATAAACTTCATCGGCAAAGCCATTACAATTTGTTCTAAAATCCGGTCCCTGATCTCGATTACATCCTGATCAAACAGAAAAGCTGTGTCTTTTTGATCTGCAGACGCGTCCTCACGCAAAATCCATTCATCCTCATACTTTATGTTCAACGGATAAACAAATTCTTCCAGACAACGTCCACAGGTTGCCGTAAGCTCTGTTTGGACAGTTCCCTGAACCAGTAAAAGTTTCCCGGTATTATGCACTTCAATTTGAACGTGCAATGGTGTATTAAAGGTTAAATTATCAGTTCCGAACATAAATCCGGGGATTTTCTCGGTTAAATCAAAAGAAACGACAGATTCCGTTTCGCGGCGAACTCGAGCTATATCTATTTCCATGCTTACCACCTCAATACACATAGATTATTATAGATGTCACTATTTTCTTTGTCAAGCGAATGAATTTGAACAATCAACCATATTATTCTGGTAAGTACCCCGCCTTTAGGCCACAATTTCAAAAGATATTAAACAGGTGAATTACTTTATGAATACACTATTGCGAATACTCCCGCTGGTTTTACTGGCTGCCGGAATGTTCATTAATCCCCAGGATGTGCTGGCATCCGCTGCTGAAGGACTTAATCTTTGGTGGCGCTTTGTACTTCCGGCCCTGCTGCCCTTCTTCATCCTGTCGGAACTTTTGATCGGGCAGGGATTTGTCCATTTTCTTGGGGTTATGCTGGAACCTCTGATGCGCCCTCTGTTTCATCTGCCGGGGAAAGCTTCCTTTGTCGTTGTTATGGGCTATACTTCAGGATTTCCCCTGGGAGCAATCCTGACTGCCCGTCTGCGCAAGCAAGCTGAAATAACCCGGGAGGAGGGCCAACGTTTACTGGCCTTTACCAATAATCCCAGCCCCGGTTTTATGTTCGGGGCAGTGGCCTCCGGAATGTTAGGTAAACCTGGACTGGGTATTATTCTGGCAAGTGCAGTCTATCTGGCAAATTTAACAGTAGGCTTTCTTTTCCGTTTTTACCGTTCAGCTAAAAATTCCCGGCAACCAGCACCCACTCCCAGTTTAAAAAAAGCATTTCAGGAAATGAAACAAGCCCAAGCCCTTGACGCCAGGCCTTTTGGACAAATTCTGGGTGATTCCATCCGCAACAGTGTCACAACCGTAATTACGGTAGGCGGCTTTGTGGTATTCTTCTCCGTGGTAATCCGTTTATTAACAACCTGGCATATTTCTGAGACCCTTGCTGTCCTTTTACAACTTTTATCAGGCGGTTTATTACCCTTGGAAAGACTGGTAAGTATAATTAATGGCCTCTTCGAAATGACTCTTGGCTGCCAGGGAACTATTCAAAATTTTCCGGTTCTGTCCCAACAGATCGCTGTGCTTTCCTTCCTGCTGGGTTGGAGCGGATTGTCAGTTTTCGCTCAGATAGCCAGTTTTACTGCAGAAACCGACCTTAAGATGGGACCCTTTGTCTTTGCCCGAATTCTCCATGCCTTCATCGCTTTAGGACTTAGCCAACTCCTGCTGTTGCTGGTCAAAGTCCCGGCCACCACAGATGCTTTCCCTCAAACAATCCCCACAACCCAGCTTTGGCTGAATACTTGGCAACAAAGTTTCCTGATCTTTCTTTGTTCTATCGGCTTCTTATTAATACTTTCTCTGCTCTATCAACTTTGGAATAACTATCAGAATAGGTAAAAAGAGCAAGTTATTACTCACTCTTTTCCCCGGTTTCCCCATTCTTTTCTTTGACGGTTACTTTAAGCTCCTCACGATTGCGCCGGATCGCTTGCACTGTCTCATGTACTTTTACTTCAATGCTTTCCAACAGTTCATCTGCATACTGTACGGCTCCAAATTTAACCTCCCGGGCATAAGCCTGAGCCTGACGAACAACCTCCTCGGCATAGCCCTGGGCCTGTTTGACAATTTCATTGTCTTCAGCCATTTTTTCCACATAATTTTTTCCGCGGTCCATCAGTTTTTCTGCTTCGGCCCGAGCCTCATCAATGATTCTTTGCCGTTCATTTAAAATCCACTTGGCATTACGTATTTCTTCAGGCATGGCCGAGCGGGTCCGGTCCAACAACTCAAAAACTACTGAATCATCAACTAAAACCTTCCCGGTCATAGGAATTTTAACACCTCGATCAATAATTTCCTCTAATTCATCAAGCAGGTTTAAAACATCACTATCCAAAATCCATCCTCCCCCTGTTTACAATTCTACTTTTTTTTGCAAATACCAAACCTTGGTATCTCCATACTTACTCACTTTACGTACTTCAAAAGGATAAGATTCAACATCTATTTCTTCATCTTTACTTGTTTCGGCCACAATTACACCATTGGGGCTTAAACGGCAAGGATTTGCCAGAATCAATAAAACCTGCTCTATCAATCCCTTTTGATAAGGTGGATCAAGAAAAATAAGATCAAACACCTCTTGATTTGATGCCAAAAACCGTAAAGCCTCCTGGGGTCTTAATTTAGTACGTTCCAATAATCCGGCTATTTTAAGGTTTTCCATGATTATTTTTAAAGCTGCCGGACTTTCTTCAACTAAAACTGCCTCTGCAGCGCCACGTGAAAGAGCTTCAATTGCCAGGCTGCCTGTTCCCGCAAACAGGTCCAATACTTTTGAATCAATTACTTTATCCCTTAAAACATTGAAGATGGCGCCTTTAACCTTGTCTGAAGTCGGACGGGTAGACAAACCTTCAACAGTTTTCAGGTTTCGTCCGCGCCTGATTCCGGCAATAATCCGCATTAAACTCCCCCATTATTATAACAATTAAAGTCAAGAGAAAACCAGCCTAATTTTAACAAAATTTTAAGACTATTTCCAGCTAAAATTATAGTGCTCCCCGCTCAAAAATTGGTCAGGGCGACCTGGTATAAAAACCTTTCAATAGTGCATACTAGCAAAAAGGCAAAATCGCCTTTTCCCTCGAACAATTCTTCCTTAATTTCTCCTCACTGGTCACTGGTCTCAGGCCGGTGACCTTTTTTTCAAATAAAAGGTTTAAAAATATCAAAGGAGGACTCTTAATGAAGAAATCTGAATTATTCCGCCACTATAATGTTTATTCGGATTTGGCGGTTGAAGCCCATGAAATATTGCGCGGTGAATCTGAACAGGAAATTTTCGGTGTCCGGATGGATGAAGAACAATTGAATAATATTAATGTAACAACCATTACTATTGAAAATGAACAAGGTGCTCAGGAAATAGGGAGACCGCAGGGACAATACATAACTATTGATGCTCCTGAATTACATAAGAACAACTATGATCTCCACAAAGATATTACCGAGGTCCTGAGTCAAAAACTTCAAAAACTTCTGAATCTGACCGATAATACGAGTATTCTTTTAGTCGGTCTGGGAAATTGGAATGCCACTCCGGATGCCCTTGGACCACAAGTTATTGATAAAACCCTGGTTACACGACATCTATTTGAATACTCGCCCACCGAGCTTAACGGTAAATTACGTAAAATAAGCGCCATCGCTCCCGGTGTTTTAGGTGTCACCGGAATTGAAACAGCCGAAATTATCCGGGGAATCGCCGAACATGTAAAACCTGATCTTATTATTGCCATAGATGCCCTGGCCGCAGGTTCTTTGGACCGGATTGGCACAAGTATCCAACTGACCGATACAGGTATTAATCCAGGATCCGGAATCGGAAACAAACGCACCCAAATCAATCAGGATACAACAGGATGTAAAGTTATTGCCCTGGGTGTACCTACAGTTGTTAATGCTGCGGTAATAGCCCATAAGTGTTTGGATGTATTATTCGAACAAATGCAAAAAAACAAAACATTTACTAAATTCTCCACCGAACTTAATTGTATCAACTCTCAATTTATAACCCGGGTCCTGGATGAAACCTTTTCTCCTTTTAAAGGTAATTTAATGGTAACTCCCAAAGAAATTGACAGTCTTATTAAAACAACCGCCAGGATAATTGCCGGAGCTTTGGGAATCAGCCTGCATCCGGGGATTGACAGTGAAGATTTCGAACGTTATTTACAGTAAAGAACTAATAATATTATGTTAAAAGAGCGGTTGCCCGCTCTTTCTTGTTACTCACTAGCTTTTACTTTTTTGTGTTTGCGATTGGCAATCCGTATTTCCTGAGCTACTTCATACTTAAATCTTTCCATTTCCGGAGTCAGTGGAATTTTAGGTTTGTCTTGCAAATCGTTCCAGCCTCCTTTTCGCTTCTAACTCCTCTAAACGATAAACCTGCTTCGTTACCGCTAAATTCTAAACCCTCATTTAAATCTTATTATTTGCTGAAGATTTCTTAAAATACCCGACAAATCATCCCATTGTTTCCTTAACAGCTTAAAAAAAATTAATGTAAACCAATCCTTTGTGCTGAAAAAGAACGTTCAACTTCATGCAACAAATCTAAATAGCTATCCGGATTATGCAAGACCTTCTGGGTCATCAAAAAAGCCTTTTCGATAAGACCGGCGTCCTGCAAAGGATTCGTCAAACGCAATTCAGGCAGACCATGCTGGCGGGTACCCAGGATTTCTCCCGGCCCACGCAAGCGTAAATCTTCCTCAGCGATCTTAAACCCATCATTTGTCTTACAAAGAATATCCAGTCGCCGACTAGTTTGTTCTGTCATCAGAAAACAATACGACTGCTTACTCCCCCGCCCGACGCGTCCCCGAAGCTGATGAATTTGAGCCAAACCATAACGTTCGGCTCCTTCCACAACCATGACTGTCGCATTCGGGATGTTTACGCCAACCTCTACTACAGTCGTAGCCACGAGAATATCAATTTTATGGGCCAGGAAGTCCTGCATAATGGTTTCCTTTTCATTCCCTTTCATTTTCCCGTGAATTAAAGTTACCCGTCGTTCCGGGTATCTTTCCTGTAAATAGATTGCATGGTTTGTCGCAGAAATTACCTCCATAACTTCTGATTCTTCTACCAAAGAACACACGACAAAAATCTGCCGGCCTGAATCCATTTGTTTTTCTAAAAATCTTTCCAGCTGGGGCCGCCCCCGTTCAGACAGCTTCCGCGTTAACACAGGTTTACGGCCAAGCGGCAATTCATTCAACAAGGAAAGTTGCAAATCCCCATACATAGTAAGGGCCAAAGTCCGGGGGATTGGTGTCGCACTCAGCACCAGGACGTGAGGATTCTCCCCTTTACTTTGCAGCAATGTACGTTGCCGCACTCCAAAACGATGTTGTTCGTCCGTAATAACCAATCCCAAAGCCTTATACCTGATTTTCTCCTGAATTAAAGCATGTGTACCCACTATCACCTGAGCATAGCCATCAGCGACTGCACACTGATTTGCTTCTCTTTCAGAACGCTTCTGACTGCCCAGCAACAAAGCCACCTTTACACCAAGAGGCTCAAACATCTTACCCAGGGACTGATAATGCTGCAAGGCTAATATTTCTGTTGGTGCCATCATTGCTCCCTGGTAGCCTGAGCCTACTGCTTGCAATAATGCTGCCATAGCAATAACCGTTTTTCCTGAACCCACGTCACCCTGAACCAACCGGGCCATTCCGGTGCTGCTCTTAAGGTCCTGGGAAATCTCCCGGATAATTCTCTCCTGTGCTGATGTTAACTGAAAAGGCAGCATTTGCCTGAATCGTTTTATCAGATCCCCGCCTCCCGGAAGGGGAGGACTTTTCCGCCGTTTGCTACCAAGACGCCTCCGGGCTACACTTAACTGCAAAAAAACAACCTCTTCCCAAACCAAACGTTCCCGGGCCTTGCGCAAATTAGCCGGAGAGGAAGGGAAATGGATTTCCTGATAGGCTAAAGACCGTTCCAGCCAGCCGCTCAAGTCCTCTGCACTTAAAAATTCCGGAAAATAATCCCCGGCATACTGCAGCAGGTTTTTAATAATATTACGCAATGCTTTGGAAGATAAACCCTTTGTTTCGGGATAAACCGGTATGATTTCCGTTAAAGGAATGTTCAGGCTGCTCTTATCATCTGTTAACTTCTCAATATCATTAACCATTATTTCCGGGACCAATTGAAAACAGCGGACTTTTCCTGTTACTTTAACCAACGTTCCCGGCAGAAACTGCTTTAAAATGTAGGGCTGGTTAAACCATACTGCCTGAACCGAAGAACCTTCCTGCTCCAGGGTAAGTTTAACCACTTTAATCCTTCCGCTGGAAACCTGACCGGCTGTAACCCTGGCCGTAACTGTGACATTTTCACCCTCCCTGAGTTCAGTTATGCGAATCGGCCGGCGATCTTCATAACGGCGGGGATAATACCGCAGCAAGTCCTCAATGGTTAACAAGCCGGCTAATTGTAACTTTTTAAACGTTTGAGGACCGATCCCTTTAATATATTGCAGTTCCAGGTCACCTGGCTGCTTCTCAACTTCAACCTGATTGGATAATCCTGGAGAAACAAGCTGCTTATCCAGAAAACAGATCAATTCGGTTAAACCCTGGCGCCTTGCTGTTAATCCCCAAGCCAGATATTCGTGGGCAATTTGCCTGACTCGCTTAAAATTAACACCCGGAAAAAGCTGTTCCAGTCTCGGTATCATCCCTGACAAAAAATCAGCAAATCCTTCGCTTCCTCCATATCCTTTTTTTTCTTCGGCCAGGAACACCTTCCTCAGATTATTCAATACAACTTGTTGTTGCCTGGTAAGCATAAAAATCACTTCTTATCCAGGACCCGTACACCCTGAATATTGACATTAACTTTATCTACTGTAAACCCGGTATGCTTTTCAATTGAATAACGAACAGTCTTCATAATATTTGCGGCTACTTCAGCAATATTAACACCGTAACCAACAATAACGTAGAGTTCAATATTTACCTCATTTTCCTGAATATTAACCTCTACTCCCCGGGCCAGATTATCACGACGAAGCAAATCTGCAAATCCGTCCTTGAGTTTGCGGGAAGCCATTCCCACCAAACCGGAACATTCCAGAGCTGCACCACCTACAATTGTCGCAATTACTTCTTCGGAAATGACTATTTTACCCAAATTACTACATATTTCTTTACCCATCAGCAAGGGCCTCCTCCAGCATTAAGATTTAATATTAACAATAAAGAGCATTAAAAACATTCAACAACAATTCCGACTTGCCAACCTTGAGGTTTTTTGATAAACTTAATCAGTGTCATTTCGTGTGCAAGGAGGTTAAAGATATGGCTAATATATGTGACATATGTGGCAAAAGAGTTCGTACCGGAATGCAGATCAGCCATTCTCATATTCGAACTAAAAGAACCTGGAAACCTAATCTGCAGCGGGTTCGTGCCCTTGTAAAAGGCGCACCTACCAGGCTCAAGGTATGCACCAGATGTTTACGTTCCGGTAAAGTTGAACGTGCTGTCTAATTATCATTCAATCAGTCAAAGAGTCCGAGCCAGTCGGGCTTTTTTTCATTTATATCCAAAATAAGCAACTCTCCCGGGAATGATTAACTATTTGACATTACTGCCAGGACCCAGCCTTCATCAACCCGAACATACCCTTGCCTGCCGAGAAAAATATTACTTATACCTCTTGTAGAATCCTGAAATAAATTTTCGAATTTTAAAGGATAATAGAAACCCTCAGTTGTCACAACTGCTTTTTCTGTTAAGGAGAGGAAAGATATCTGATGCCCCTTATCACCTATAATAATCTCCTGTTTCTGGATAATCCAGATAACATGCTCCGGGTCTTTCAGGATAATCCTCCAGCCGCGCCGGGCATAGGCCAACAGCAGCGCAATATTTCCCAAAAGATGGTCAATTCTCCCTCCGGTTGCGCCATATAACCATATTTTACCATTCCGGAACTCAGCCGGTGCCTGAAAGCAAGCATAATCCAAGGCGAGTTCTAAATCAGTCTGATCTTTCTCTTTTGGATACCGAACTATTTTTGTTCCACCTTTAATGCATTTTACTAAATTTGCAGGTGTTATTGAATCTAAATCCCCTATTAAAACATCCGGCAGCCGCCCGGAGAGCAGGGCCAAATTGGCTCCGCCGTCGGCACAGACCAGAAATTCCACATCGCCTAATTCTTGCTTACCCCATTCACTGTCCCATGTGCCATTAACCAACATCGCAACTTTCAACTCTACCTGCTCCTCAAAACGTAGACCTATCCATACTTAATCCACATTCCTTATTTTTTTCGCTTCAGCATGCCTTTTAGTATTTAGAAAATATTTATAATCATGCTTCGCTGTTCAGCTTAAGCTGAACGAGTTCACTACCGCATACAGTTCCTGTAAAGCCTGGGCCGGGTTCTTATTGGCGAAAACAGCCGCACCGGCAACTAATATTTGCGCACCTGCTTTAACGGCGGCCGGAATTGTTCCGCTCTGAATCCCGCCGTCAACTTCAATTTGGCAGGAAGATTGCAATTGATCCAGATAGCGCTGCAATGTTTTAATTTTGGGCAAGACGTCAGGGATGAACTTTTGTCCCCCAAAACCCGGATTAACTGTCATTAACAACACCATATCCAAGTCTTCCAGAATATACTTTAATCCATCCAGGGGAGTCGCAGGATTAAGGGCCACACCTGCAGTAATCCCCAGGGCTTTGATCTGCTGAATAACCCTGTGAATATGACAGGTCGCCTCCAGGTGAACAGTTATATGATCTGCACCTGCTGCTGCAAAATCCTCAATAAAACGTTCGGGTTCCTCGATCATGAGATGAACATCAAACTGAATTCCGGTATGGGGGCGCAAGGATTTTACCAAACAAGGCCCCAAGGTAATATTGGGAACAAAATGACCATCCATCACATCTATATGAAGTATATCGGCACCTGCTTTTTCCACAATTTCAATTTCTTCTCCCAACCGGGAAAAATCAGCTGACAAAATAGAGGGTGCTATCCTTATCACATTAATAACTCCTCTCCTGAATAATTAACTCCTGTAAAAAAAGTAAATAATCTTCATATCTCAAAGGTGAAATTTCTTTAGACCCTACAGCCTCCTTGACGGCACAGTCGGGTTCTTTGTTATGAAGACAGCTGCTAAAGCGGCAGCGGCCCAGATATGGTTCGAACTCGGGGAAATAAAATGCCAAATCCTCTTTTTTTATTTTCGGTAAATAAAGCGAAGAAAAACCTGGAGTATCGGCAACCAAACCCCCGGCACAAACCATCAATTCAACATGTCTGGTTGTATGGCGTCCACGGGAAAGCTTATTACTGACCTTACCGGTTTTGAGCTTAAAATCCGGGCAAACAGCATTTAACAGGCTGGATTTACCCACCCCGGACTGTCCGGCCAGCACACTTGTTTTTCCCCTTAGACAATCCCGGACTTGCTTGATTCCTGCTCCATTTAAATTGGAAACACGGTAAACTTCATAATCGATTTTTTGATAATAAGCGAATAAGTCTTCTTCCTCCTCCTCAACGTCTGCATTTAGCAAATCGATCTTGGTCACCACGATTATAGGCTTAATGTTGGCCTTGCTTACCTGGATTAGCAGCCGATCCAGGAAATTGAAATCCGGTTTCGGCGAAGCCCGGGCAAATACAAACAGCGCCTGGTCCAAATTAACAACCGGAGGGCGGGTTAAAGTATTACGTCTTGGTTCAACACCTTCGATTGAAGCTTTGCCTCCGGCTGCAGGCAGTATACTGACCCGGTCACCGGGAAAAAAATCCTGAGTCTTGATACGAAAGCGACCGCGTAGGGAGCATTCCCATACTCGGTCTTGAGCGAATACATAATAAAAACCACTGTAGCCCTTTAGAACGATACCTTGTATCATTTTTTACCTCGTAAATCTCGTAAACAATGAAACTTTTTTCTCAAATTTAACTGTTCCGTCTACAGTAATCTGCAGGGTAGACGAAGAGTAACAGGATATGTCTTCAACATCCGGATCATCTCCGCCTACATAAGATTCATGCCAAACTTCGGTTGAGCCGCGATAATCAAGAATTTTAACAGAAACATCATGGGGTTTTTTATCCTTCGGCACAGAATCTTTAATCAGTTCCATTAAATCTCGCTTGTTTATTTTTATGGCAAAAGGTCCCGGTCCCTGGGAAACATAAATTTTTACCGCAGCACCTTGTCTTACAGAAGCATCCGGCAGGGGATCGGTTCTGATAACGACATCTTCAGGATAATCATCCGAACTCTCATTTTCGATTGCCACAACAAATTTATTTTGCTCCAAAAGGGCCTTGGCTTCTGTAGACTCTTTACCGATAACATTCGGCATTTTAACATTGATAAACTCCGGACCTTTACTGATAGTTAAGGTAAAAGGCCCGCTTTTATACCAGGAAACTTGTGGAAGAGGATCCTGATCAATAACTGCTCCTTTGGGGACAGTGGAACTGTAAACTTCCTGTTTGGTATATTTTCCGGTAAACCCAAGAGTTTCAAGCATACTAAGGGCATTGGCTTCAGTCATTTTCGCTGTTTTCAAGTCCGGGAAAACCAATACTTCTTCTCCCTTGCTAACGACAACTGTCACAGAGTTGCCAATCTTGACCTTGGTATTGGGATCGGGATACTGGCGCATAATCTGGTCTTTGGCAATATTATCACTAAATTCATAGCTTATTTCCGGATCTAAAATAAGTTTTTTGTCTTTCAGTAAAATTTCAGCGACATCAGGCTTAAGACCTGTCAAATCCGGTACACTGGTTTCCTCAACCGTTACATAATTGTAGAACCAGAATCCTCCTAAAACCAGGAGCAGACAAACAATCCCGGCTGCAATAAGCCAACGTTTTCCTTTAGAAGAAATTTTTGATCCTCCGGATGAAGGGTTGGATCCTTGTGAAGAAGCTGCCAAGTTAACCTCCTGTACCAGTGATTTATGAACTTGAGTTGCATCATTATTATTAAAATCCTGATTAACTATCCTGTCTACTTTAACTCCTGAGCGGACTTTTTCCAAGTCATCAAGCAGCTCGCCGACACTGGCATAACGGGTATCGGGCGACTTGGAAATAGCCTTCATTATCACAGTTTCCAATTCCGATTCAATTTTTGGATTTAGCTTGCTCGGCTGTAAAGGCTGCTCCTGTAAATGTTTCAGGGCAATAGCTATGGGTGTCTCTCCATCATAGGGAACTTTGCCGGTCAAAAGTTCATAAATGATAATGCCTAAGGAATAAATATCTGATTGTTCATTACTCACAATCCCTTTAGCCTGTTCCGGTGATAAATAATGAACAGAACCTACGATATCACCCGTATGCGTCACAGTCGCCGAAGAAACTGCCCGGGCAATCCCAAAATCAGTGACTTTAGCCCGGCCATCTTCGGTTATCAGAATATTTTGCGGCTTGATATCCCTGTGGATAATATGATGCTCATGCGCATGGCGCAAGGCTTCTCCTAACTGTCCGGCTAAATGGAGTGTTTGTTCTGTAGATAATGGTGCATAGTCCCGGATAATCTCCTTGAGATTATGTCCTTCAACATACTCCATTACAATATACTCCATATCACCATCTTTGCCCACGTCATAAATCGAAACGATGTTAGGATGAGATAAGCTGGCAGCAGACTGGGCCTCCCGGCGAAAACGCCGGATAAAGTCATCATCACTTACAAATTGATCCCGCAGTACTTTAATGGTAACAACCCTGTTCAGCAACAGATCCTTAGCTTTATAAACAATGGCCATCCCACCGGCACCTATTTTATTAATTACTTCATAGCGTCCACCGAAAATTTTGCTCATTCTTTGTCTCCCACTTTCCGACTAAGGGCTTTATCGATCAGGTCTCGGGCTATAGGGGCGGCTACCTCCCCACCGACACCACCATTCTCAACAAGAATTGCGACGGCAACTTGCGGTTCCTCTGCGGGGGCAAAAGCTATATACCAGGCGTGAGATCTCATATTCCCACCCGGTTCGGACGTCCCGGTCTTAGCTGCCACCTGTACATTGGGTAAAGCACCCTTAACCGCTGTTCCGGAATTAACAGCCGTAATCATTGCACTGGTAATTGTGCCAGACTCATCCGCAGTCAAAGCAGTTAACCAAGGTTTGGTTTGAAACTGATAAACCAGGTTCTGTTCAGGATCCAAGACCCTTTGAACAAGGTGCGGAACCATGATAACTCCCTTATTTGCTATTCCGGCAGCAATTAAGGCCATATGCATGGGACTTGTCATTACTTGACCCTGGCCAAAGGCACTGGCTGTCAACAAATTAATATCCAACTGTTTAGGATTAAGCTCTTGATTAATAATTGAACTCTTGGGGACAGGCAATTCCAAAGGAATTGTTTCACCAAAACCAAAAGCCTTGGCCGCAGCCAAAAAGTTTTGGTCCCCGGCCCGTGAGGCGTAATTTGCGAAATAAGTATTACAGGATCCAGCCAGAGCAGTATTAAAATTGACCCAGCCATGCTTTTTATCACAGGAAATAACCTGCCCGTTAATTACGATTGAACCGCTGCACTCATAAAGATCAGTAGTATTAAGTCCTGAATGTATCATGCCAAGGGAAGTTACCACTTTCAACGTTGATCCCGGTGGAAATAACGAAAAGGCATGATTGACAAGCGGGCTGTTGGGCCTTGCGATAATTTCCTCCCAATTTTCGTCAAGATCATCAGGGCTGAAGCTTGGCTGGCTGACCAAGGCCAGTACTTCCCCTGTTTTAGGATTAAGAACAACAGCAGCACCGGTTTTCCCTTTAAGCCCTTTATAAGCAGCTTGTTGTAAATCTCCATCTATGGTAAGCACAACATCATTACCTTGACGGGGAAGTTCCAGGGACTGTTGAATTACCTGAATAGGTGTCGGCTTCTTCAGTCCCATAAGCCAGTCAGACAAACTGCTTTCCAAGCCTGCCGAACCATGCAGCAGAGTTGCATAGCCAAGCAAAGGTTCCAACACTTCACCTTTAGGATAAATCCGAAGCCTCTTCCCGGAATTATCCGTTGTTTGCGCTAATACTTCGCCATTACGATCAAAAATTCCTCCCCTGAGCACCCTCTCCTCCATTCTGATTAAACGCCGGTTTGCAGGATTGGCTAGAAGTTTATCCGACTTAATAACCTGCCAGTAGACCAGGCCAAGACTTAAAAGGAAGAAACACAAAGCAAAACCAAAAGCCAATTGACGTAATCCGCGAATCATCCTGCATACTCCCTTTCTCTTTTTCTGAGAGTGCTTTCCTCAGTCGACTGCGAAATGTTAGCCAGTAAACCAAGCAGCAAAAAATGAACAAGGAGCGAGCTTCCACCATAACTGACCCAAGGCAACGGTATCCCGGTTAAAGGCAGAAGTTTGGTTACTCCGGCAAGAATTATCATCGTTTCTGTTCCCAGCAAAATTCCGATTCCCGCTGCTATAATCTGACCGAACCTGTCCGGGGCTCTGAGACTTATTACAAAAGCACGCATGACAACCATCAGGAAAAAACAAATTACAGCCATTGCTCCCGCAAAGCCAAGTTCTTCAGCAATAACCGAAAATATGAAATCTGTGCTCGCAGCAGGAACCTGAGAAGCTCCAATGCCGTTGCCAAATCCTAAACCTAAGATCTTTCCTCCCCCAATCGCAAACAGGGACTGGGCAATCTGATATCCGCCCCCGGTAGGATCTTGCCAGGGATTTAACCAAACCTCTACTCTTAAACGTACATGGTCAAACAGAAAATAACCCAACACAAATGTGAGAATAAATATCGGCAGCGCTAAACCCAGATAAAGTGGCCTTTCTGTGACAACATACAGCAGCAAAACAAACAATGAATAGAACACTAAAGCAGTTCCCAGGCTTTTCTGAGCCGCTAAAAGCCCCAAAGTAAACACAGCTATAACAACGAAAGGTCCTAAGGTATGCCAATCGGGCAAAGAAAGCTTCCCAAACTGAATGGTCCCTACCCGCAGAATTTCCCGATGTTCCCCCAGGTATGATGCCAGGAATAATAATAAGGCCAGTTTGACAAACTCCTCCGGTTCAACACTGAAACCACCGATTTCAAGCCAACTGGTAGCCCCTCCGCGTGTTACCCCAAACAATAGGGTTACTAACAACAGAATCAGTGCTATCAGGCCCCATAAATAGCGCAGAGACCCCAGCAGACGATAATTACGCAGGCCGAAAACCAGTCCGTAGAAAATAACAAGTCCCAGGTTTGCCCACCAAAACTGTCTTAGGGCTAAATCAGGATTTATTCTTACCAGAAATACCAATCCCAAGGTAAGAATAACCTGGACAACCGGTATTAAATACTGATCACCATGATATTTAAATATTCTTTCCAATAAAAACCCCATAATTAACACAGCTGAAAAAATTATTGCCTGCCAAAGAAGCTGAGTGTTCATTTTTCCGTCAGC
>JAQVLN010000123.1 GCA_028704155.1 Desulfitobacteriaceae bacterium | reverse complement strand
CGCAAACTGCTCAGTCCTTTTCATTATTTTGGGGTGACGGATAATGTTGATCTCAGTCATGTGCGTTGGGTGGCCGGTAAATATGATGAGCGGGAAATCGAAAACCTCTATGTTTTTGAGCGAGCGGTTGCGGTTAAACGGGTGGGAAATGTCATTCAGGCCATTGATAAGTACTGCCTGGAACGCGCGGAGATCATCGGCATAGGCTTTTGTCTGACCAAAAAACATGCTGAATTTATGGCCAAAGTTTTTAACAAAGCAGGGATCCCCTCGGAATTTCTGATTGCCGAATCAGACGACGAGGTGCGGGATAACGTGAAGCGACGCCTGGTGACGAAGGAAATTCAGTTTGTGTTTGTGGTGGATATATATAACGAAGGGATCGATATTCCCGAGGTGAATACGGTGCTTTTCCTGCGCCCGACGGAAAGCTTGACGGTATTTTTGCAGCAGTTGGGACGGGGTTTAAGGTTAAGCGAGGGGAAGGAAGCTCTAACGGTTCTGGATTTTGTGGGACAAGCGCATAAGCAGTATTCGTTCGAAGAGCGCTTCAAAGCATTGTTATCGAAGACGCGGAAAACGGTCGAGTATGAAATTAAAAATGGTTTTGCTAATGTACCGAGAGGCTGCTCGATCCAGTTAGAAAAGCAGGCTCAGGAGTATATTTTAACGAATATCCGCAATGCGGTGAATAATAAACGCAACCTGATCGGCAAGCTTCGTGATTTCATGGAAACCCAGGGAGAACTGAATGTACGGGAGTTTTTTGAGGGTTATCATGTCACCCCGCAAGATGTCTATAGCAAGAAAGCAACTGTGACGGGATTGGCGGTGCAGGCCGATTTACTGAAGGGATATCGGACAGACCCGGAGCGGGAACGAGTGCTGGTCTCTGCGCTGGGGAAGTTGTCCTTTATTAATTCCAGGCGCTGGATTCGTTTTCTGCAGGACATTCTGCCGCAGATCCGGATGAGCAAAGGCAAGCCTGTGAAGGTTATGTCAGTTAACGGCCGGTCGGCGAAGGGCGTGTCAGCGAAGTGTATGTCAGCGAAGGGCATATCAGTGAACGGCATGTCAGCAAAAGGCAGGTCGGCGCTCTCTATATCAGCAGCGGAACGAACTATGCTTGTCATGTTTTACTATACGCTGTGGGGAAAGGGCTTGGATGCTCTGGACAAGCGATTTGCTTCGATAGAAGAAGCTATCTATTGGCTGATTGAGGATCCTTTTATGTATGAAGAACTAATGGATTTACTGGAATATCAGCATCAGAAAATAGATTTTGTGGACAAGCCGCTGGCTGAATTGGCTCAATTGGGAACTGCAATTCTACTGGACTTATATTGCTCGTATACCATGGATCAGATTTTGGCGGCGTTGGGGAAACATACTGAGAAAAAGAAGAGCCCTTTCCGGGAAGGCGTACTTTATTTAGCTGATCAGCAGCTGGATGTTTTCTTTGTCACCTTAAACAAGTCGGAAAAGGATTATTCGCCTTCTACGCTCTATCAGGATTATTCAATTAATGAAGAGCTGTTTCACTGGCAGTCCCAGAGTCGGACGACGGAGGAATCCATCACCGGACAGAGGTATGTTAATCAACCTGTTAATGGCGGAAAGGTCTTGTTCTTTGTCAGAGAATACAAAAAGGAGGCAAACTTCACCTCGCCGTTTACCTGTCTTGGGTTTGCTGATTATCAGAGTCATTATGGTTCTGCTCCGATCAGTATTGTTTGGAAGATGAAAGAGCCTTTGCCGGGGTTTGTGATGAAGAAGACGGCAAAGGTTTGAGCTTCCTCCGGTAGCCCCAAACGGAAACAGATTTCCACTGTCTCAAAATCTCTTATTAGTGCATACCTTACAATAAAATTGTAAGGCGCGTGAGCATCAATGATAGAAAAAAACTCCAAGAATATTTCTCTTCCAAAAGATACAGGCTATCATTTATTTTCTAATCTGGAAGGGTGGTATTCTTTTGCTTATCTAAACGGAGATAAGGGTGGACGATATGCGTTAATGGCTTCTTTTTTTCGAGTGGGCGAATTAGAATTCCTTAAAGGGCATTATTTAATTTATACTTTAATTGATCTTAATAAGGAAACAAAACTAAACTATTCCATCATTGATTCAAAGTTAAAACGGAATCTAATTACCATGTATCTTCCTTTTTATTTGTTACAGCGCCCAGGGAATACCAGGATGTGGAAGCAGTACAAAAGACTCTTGTTTGGTCAGATCCCTTCTCCTCATTACCTCATGAAAAAGGTAACAATTAAAGGAAGTCCTACCGAGCTTATCTATGGTGATAATTCATTATCATTTTATGGTGAGAGAGAAGTTTCGTTTTTGGTGCATTTAATTGAAAAAGATACAGAGATAAATTTACAATTCACTCCTGCTAAACCTATGTCACTAATCGGTGGAGATGGCAAGCCGGATGGTTTATATTATTATTCGTTTACCAAAAATATTGTTCAAGGACAAATTCGAACTAAAAAAGAAATAGAGAATGTAAAAGGACAGGGATGGTTTGATCACCAATGGGGACGGGATTATGGGTTGCTTACAGGTATTGGGTGGAATTGGTTTGGCCTTCAGCTAAATGATGGCCGTGAACTACTGATAAATGAGTGGCGTTCCAGCAAATCAAAGGAGACTTTATCTCCAATGGCTAATTTAATTGGAACTGAAGGTTTACTCCGTTTTACTAAGAACGTTAGTTTACAAGAAATGAGATATTGGCAGAGCCCTGAAACACAGGCAATCTATCCAATAGAATGGCAAATTGGAATCCCTGAGTTCTCAATGAAATTACACATAAAAGCAGTGTTTCCTAATCAAGAAATGCCCATCATTGGACCACTTCAGGCTATCTGGGAAGGAACTTGTGTCCTGTCCGGACAGGAGATTCTGCCAAATAAAAAGATAAGTTCACTCGACGGAAAAGGTTTTATGGAGCTTGTCGGGTATTTATTATGAAGTGATGTGTATTGTATATTGGTATTAGGGAGGGCTTAAAGCTTTAGAAGCCATATCAAAAGAGGAAATTGCAGAAAGACGTTGGGGAATGAAACTGTAAAGGTCAGTTTACTTTTCCATTATCCTTGGTTTTCCCGGATCACAGGTGGGGCTTTCAACGTCAGAAACGGCAGAAAGTTTAAATAGATAATAACATTCTTCCCGTAACATGTGATCTGGTATTAAGGGGTCAATTATTCCTAAGACAGTCTTATTAAATAACATTTCTTGAAGGCTTTCCAGGAGTTGGTTGAATTGTAGAATTTGTGACGCTGCTTCTTGATTATTTTGCAGGTTATTACATATTAAATAGTGACAGCCGGGATAGAAACCAGCTTACCAAAACAAATAAATTCTGTGAGATAAGGAAATATTATTTCTGTATCGCAGCTTTGAAAAAAGGTGAAAAAATGGTGCCAGGTTACATCAATCTCTTAAATAACCATCAACTGGAACAAAGAGTACTCAAGACCAAAGAACATCTGATTAAGTGTTATCTTTGTCCTCATCAATGCGGAGTCAACAGGTCAGAAAAACTTGGTTTTTGCCAGGCCTCTGATAAGGTTGTGGTTGACAGCTATGGTCCGCACCACGGCGAGGAGCCGCCTCTAGTTGGACATAATGGATCAGGAACGATCTTTTTTGCTTATTGCAACATGCGTTGTGTTTTTTGCCAGAACAGCGAACTTAGTTTCGGCGGAGAAGGACAAATAATTACAAACGAAGCTTTAGCAGAAATTATGCTCCTGCTCCAGAATCATTACAGCTGCCATAATATCAATCTTGTGACACCAACTCATTTTGTGCCGCACATCCTGGACGCTCTTTTTATGGCGGCTCAAAGAGGATTAAGCCTCCCAATGGTCTATAATTGCGGTGGCTATGAAAACCTTGAAACTTTGGCTTTGCTGGATGGTGTGGTTGACATCTATATGCCTGACTTTAAGTATCATCTCGCTGAAAGGGGAAGCCGCTATTCCAAGGTGAAAGATTATCCTGAAAAGGTGAAGTTAGCTTTAAAGGAAATGGATCGTCAGGTAGGCGGATTGAAGGTTAACAAAGATGGGATTGCTCACCGCGGACTGCTAATTAGGCATTTAATGCTGCCGGGGGGAATTGAAGATAGTAAAGAAGTTTTAAAATTCATCAAGCAAGAACTGTCGCCCGATTGCGCAGTAAACTTAATGGATCAGTATTACCCAGCCAATCAAGCAGCTAAATATTTAGAAATATCCCACAGGCTATCCAAACAAGAATACAAGGAAGTTTTAGCATTTGCACAAAGATTAGGCCTAAACCTTGTAAGGTAACCATAATAACGTATGAGCCATGGATTTTTCCCGTAAAGCCCCACAACCTGTAAAAGAGCACGAGGTTTGATAGCTGATCCGGAATTGCAGGGGCTGGGTGACAGATCCTTTGACCCCGGACCTTTTTATCACGGCACAAAAGCCGTACTGAAGCCTGGAGACATGCTATTTTTCCGAGGATGCAAGGTTCAAAAATCAGCCCATGTAATTTGCGTTAGGTTAACAGGTGGTTTGGAAGTATTCTGAAACTTGCTAACTAAATGATGAAAGCGCATAGCTAAATCATTTGCTTTTGTGCGCCCGGCATGGGCGCAGTCTAATGGGTGAAAGTCCCTAGTGCGGGCTGATAGTGCCAAGCACATAGCTAAAGGCAAGGGTGTCCACCGCGAGGTGGAATCTGAAGGAAGCCGGCGGCAAACTTCTGGTCTGACGAACAGAAATCACATCAGGCAATGTAAGTTGGGTAAGGTTGCGAAGCAAACCGAAGCCTTAAACTATCCGGAAACTTACGATGTAAATGTGGCAGATAGATGGAAGGAAAGACTGCGTTCTTACCCGGGGAGGTCTCACGGACGGATGGAAACAAAGTAAGAAGTCCGGTTGAAACAAGATTTATCGTGAGAAGTCAGCAGAGGCCATAGTGCGTGCGTGGCAGCGCGTTCATCAGGTGGGTTAAAGTCCCACTGGGTCTCGGATTGGGGGACCCATATCCAAATCTGGGGGTAATTCCTTGGAGGCTGATGTGTTTGCATCAGAGGGCAG
>JAQVLN010000032.1 GCA_028704155.1 Desulfitobacteriaceae bacterium | reverse complement strand
TAGCTTGAACATTAGAATCTATGTGTAGGGGCATTTTGCGAATAACGAAGCTGCCCCTTTTTCTCTTGTAATTGTTCAAATGTTGAAAGTGTTTTAGCTGCAACTGAATCGTCAGAAGCAGCTAAAGATAACCAGTAGACTATAATGGGCAATCTCAACTAATTTAGAAAAGCTATCTTTCATTTTTTGTTCTTTCAATAACGGCCTTATGCTGCCGGTGGTGTAAAAACATTAATACCATCAATAAAACCCTTTATTTTTGGCCCGAATAATGTAAGTGCAGCTATTACAACTGCCGCAATTCCTGCAACGATCAGTGCATACTCGACCATCCCCTGTCCGTCCTCTTCACGCGCAAATTGTTTTAACATTTCTTTCATTCTTTTTCCCCCTTAATCTTTTTATCTGAAAAGTTTTCACTTTTCACCCCACGTTTTTTATATCATAAGGCTCTTCACAAAAACGTACAAATTCTGATTAAGCGATATATTAAAGAATATTACGGCCGACATTCCCAAGGCCAGAAAAGGTCCGAGCGCCAACTGAGTCTTGAGTCCACCTCGGCCTGTCCCAATAAGATAGAGTGCATATATCAGGACCAAAGCCCCCATCACCATCACCGCAGCAAAGAAATCATATGTACCGAGGATAAAACCGACAACCGCAGCGAATTTTACATCTCCTAATCCAGCACCCTTCCCCATCAACCCAGGGATTAAAAACAAGACCAAGCCGATCCCCAGTCCCATAAGGTATAGACCAATCGTGCTGTATTGATTACTGACGATAACCACCGTAAGATGAATAAGCAGGAGCGTCAGCAATAGTTCATTGGGAATCTTTTTTATCGAAATATCAACTGCCGCTAAAATCATGCAAACGGATAACACTACAGCGCATTCGACGGTATAGCAATTCAGTCCGCCTAAAAACACCACCGCCAACCAACAACCGGAATTTAAAGCCATCCATCCAAAGGTATGTTTGGGTTTACCGGAGAAACGATTGTTAATATTCCCTTGGGTCCTTTTAACAATCAAGGCTATTGTGATCTTCTCCATGAAATAACCTGCTAAAAGTGCCCAAACCAAAACAAATGCATATAACACCCAATCTCACATCCAAGTATTTTTTCAAATAAAAAAGCAACGTTGCCGTTGCTTTTAAGCATAATCAAAAATTTAAATAAGATTCTGATAATTAAATGCAACTGGCTGTCATGAGAAAAAATTCCCTTACACCCTATAGCTTTGCGTCCTTAAATCTTTCGATTAAGTTGCTGAATATTTAGTTGTCAGGCCTCTATAATTTGTATACATTTTCCATAAAATATTATTTGTATGCATTATAACAATAAATTATACTAATTGCAACAAAAAATCTGATTCTTAACAAATATGTTATAATATAAGTAATTTGGAGGAGTTGCCTTTATATGATAAGAAATGTTACTTTTTCAACACAGAAAATCCTGAAAACCATTGTAAATACTGTTCCCAGGATTTTTCCATTTTTGTAACTGTCAAAAACGAGATTTTATTTTTAAAGTATAAAGCATTATCTGAAAACTGGCAACTTTTTTTCGTGAATAGGCCCGAACTGCTGCATTATCTCAGCTATGTGCCGGCTTATTTCCAAAGTCAAACTCCCCAGGCCGCAACTGGGAGTAAGCATACTCTGCTGCCTCAGGAGATTTTCGTCAACCCCGCGTTTGACTAAAGCAGCAATATTGTCTTCCAGGCGCTGCTTTAAACTGGTAAGGTCTTCTGTCATAACCTGATTGTTTGTCGGAATGATACCCCAGGACAGAACTCCGCCGCGCTGCAAGTAATTATTTAACGGTTCAGCCAAAACCAGCATACTGGTCAAATACTCATAAGCATCAAAATTGACCACCTGGATTTGCGAGTCAAACATAATAGTCCAATCTGTTCCGGCACAAACATGAACCCCTGGAATTCCGCCTTCACTGGTAATACCCTCCACAATACTATTCAAATCAGCCAGAATCTGTTCCCTATCCAGGGTAATGTGGGTTGAAGCACCATAAGCATAAAAGCCGGGATCATCAATCGAGATCAGCACCGGTAAGCCATAGGCACTTAAACGTCTGGTCTGCCAGCGGGCATGCATAGCCAAGGACCTGACCAATGTATCCCGCTGAACCTCATCATAATAGCTGGCCCGTCTGTCTTTATCAGTAATCTGTAAACCCAGACTTAAAGGACCGCTTAACTGACCCTTAAGGAGAACTGCACCCCGGGTCCCCTTTTGCTCGATATCCCGGCAAAAACCTTCAAGACCTGCTCCCCCTTCAGAACTAAACCCAAACTCAGCCAAAGCTGTGTCATCCCCATCATTGGCCAACAGATATAATTCATAAAAATCTGCCAGACGCTCAGGCCAGTCAGGCAAGTCGGCCTGAAAGCGCGGTGTTTGATAACTGTCAATTACGCCTGTCTTGATCAGGGCCCTTAAGTACTGGCCAATGAAGGAACTTTCGGCCCCGCTGCCGGGCAATTGAGGCCAGTATGGTGCCAAGGGTGCACTCCGCCAGATCATTTCCAGGGCTTCGCTTACATTATTGTGCGGCAGACTTCCGACACCGGTTACTAAAAATTGGGGCTTAAAATACTTTGTATTAAGCATCTTATCTATCCTTTCCGAATTGATTGGTTCACGAAAAAAACGTCAGATAAAATTATGCCAGAGATAGAACAGATCGGCCCACCGGGTAATAAGCCAGAAAGTCAGGCCAATCCCCAACACCCCGGGAAGTACTAACAGCAGTCTGTAGTGTCCGCCTATCCGATGAACATCCCTTACTCTTAAAGGTAAAAACAGGAGATTCAACACAAAATAGGTTTCCAAAGGAAGATATATTGGCAGGCCAAAGGGCACCAGGGCCCAGAGCAAGGCCACGATAATAACCCAGCGATAACGCCTTTCCAGCCAATAAATCAGGCCCAGAGGATGAGGGGAACCAGGTAAACGAGCGGATACCAGTCCTGCCTGCAAAACCCTGAACAAGATAAGCAGCAAACTGAGAACTGCCCAAATCAGCCAAGGTGATTGGTAACGTATTAGTTCCAGGCCAGGCCAAAGATGCAATAACCAGAGCTCCCATTCCTTCGGCAAGTGGTAAACAGCAGCGGTAATTATCCCGGCCAGAGTCCCCGCCCGGGCCATAAAGGCCCGGCTTTGCCAAAGCAGGGCTTGGCGCAAGCGACGTTTAGGCCTGTGCTCCATTAGCTCTTTATAGCGCCAGCCAACAGTCCGCAAATTCATCCAGGAAATCCAGATTATTATCAAGAGCCAAACCTGGGAAGCAAGGCTTTCCTGAGGCCAGGATGAAGATTCGGGGTTTTCTTCATTGATAATTTGGCCCCAGGTACCATTCAAGGCCTGACCCTTAAAATCAGTTAATTTTAAATCAAAAGCCAAAGCAGAAGTTAACAGCCCTTCGGCCTCCTTGATAAAGGCTGCGGTTTTAGGACTATTCTCCAGGCCCTTGCCGACAGTCCAGGCCCAGATTGACGGATGTCTGCTGCCTGCACTAACTAGTTCCCTGAATTCCCCGGCAGGGGGTAAACGGTAAGCCGGGACCATCCCCACCGGCCATTCTGCCCAAATACCCATACCCAGACGGTCTGCGGCCTGCAGCCAGAGCTCATCCGGAAAAACACCAAGAAAATAGAGTAAATTAACTCCTTTTTCCTGTTGGGATTTTATGTAGGACTCAACCTCACCGGTATTACGCACCTGGGCCTCTTTTTGCGCAGACAAGACCTGCCCCTTAACCTCCTCCAGGGCCTTTTGATTCAAGTGCCAACTTCCTTCGACTAAGGCAATTGAACGCAAACCAACCGGCAAAGCCAGATCATCCTGGTCGCCCCTGGAATTAGCTGCCCTTAAGTGCAGCTGATAAAGAAAGGGATCCTGGCTGCTCCAATAATGTCCATTCCCGATAGCGAACTTCAGGACTGCAGTTTGGCTGGAGGTTCCATCAGCTTCAACTACCAAAGAGTCCCGCGCTACCTCTGCGGAACCATCTGAGAGAACTCCTTCCACAGTCCAGGAACTCTTTTCCGCTAAATTGTAATGAACAAGCTGGGTTGTTACCGTAAGCACGGCTTGTTCATCTTCCCAGGAAACTTCCAGCAACGGATTTGTCAAGACTGTCCCAATCACTGCCTGCAACCTGATCTGACCGGTTATTTGACCATCATTCGGCCAGCTTAAAGAAAACAGGCTTTTGCTTTGCGCCTCGGAAGCTGTTAACTCCAGCAGAATAATATTGTCTTCACCATATCTGAAGGCTGTGGCCGGAATCTCGATCATATCCTGAGCTCCGCTGCCCTCAAACTCGCCAATCTTATGAAGAGGGTCCGCTCCATTCAGATAAACAACAACCTGCCCTTTTACCCCGCTGGTCACTAACTGCATCGTCCGGGCGCTCCATTCGGCAGGAATCCGAAAACGTTTGGCAGCAACGCTGAATCTTTGAGTGGAGGGCAGCTCAAACTGCCCTCCGCCCTTAAGGACGAATTTGGGTTGTTCCCCTTTCAGCCGCTGCTCTTCTACCAACCAGGCCTGGCGAACTGAAGAAAACTTGTCCCAGGTGCCGCTCAAATCCTGATTCCAACGTTTAGTAGTGGTTATTTCTGGGGCTGAAGGAAGCGGCAGACCTTGGGGGACTTCCCAGTTCCACCAACCTGCTCCTATTATTAAGGCAAACAGAACAATTAAGCCGATTACCCGAGAATGAAACATTTATTCCCTACTCCTTCATCTAACATTTTAGTTTAAAGAAAAAACCGGCCCCAACGGTCGGTTCGGCTAATTTTAATCAGCTTGCTTAATTAAGATACGTTTTTTACGACATTCCGGACAAATCCCGTAAAATTCCAAACGATGTCCGCTTATCTGAAAGTCCGTTTTTTGTTCAGCTTCTTGTTCCAATTGAAGTAAGGGCCTGTGAAAATCAACCACTTTGCTGCACTCTGAGCAAACAACGTGATAATGGTTTTTAGCATGGCCATCAAAGCGGCTGGACATATCTCCGTAAGACAATTCCAGGATATAGCCATGCTCTTTGAGCATGTTCAAGGTATTATAAATGGTACCCAGGCTTACCCCGGGAAATTTGGCTCTAACATGCTGATAAATTTCTTCCGCAGTAGGGTGGGTATCTGTCCCGAGCAGATATTCCAAAATTGCTTGTCTCTGGGGAGTAAACCTGACCCCTTTCTCCTTGAGTTGTCTTAGAATCTGAATAGCATCCACGTTTTGTCATCTCCTCGAATACCCTCTGCATCTTAAATTAACCTGTGCTTTTATTAATTTATAACAATTTTTAGTTAATTATAATCTTATGTTAGAAGAAGGCCAATGTCAATAAAAAAGGAGAGTATTAACTCTCCTTGACAGCCCAATTAAGCTCTAGGCTTGTTTCGGTGCTCCAACCGGACAAACATTGGCGCAGTTGCCGCAGTCTACACAAGTATCGGCATTAATAACATATTTACTATCGCCGGCAGAAATGGCTCCCACACCACATTCAGCTTCACAAGCACCGCAAGAAATACACTCATCAGAAATTACATAGGCCATCTTATACTCTCCCCTTTCTCCTCATTACTCCACATTTCTCAGATAAACTATACCAAAGCCAAAAGAAAAAGGCAAGTTTAAAATTCCTGTTTTATTCACTGAAAATAATGGTTAATCTGAAAGTGTTCCAGCCTAAATATTTTCCGGCATAGCCCTGGCGGAGCGATAATTAACCTGATACAGCCTGCGCATACACCTGCCGCAGTAAGGCAAAAGCCGATTACTTACATGGTTTCGGCGAAAAAGCACCCGGCTTAAATCATCATGTTCATATCCACAAGAACGACAAACCTCTAACATTTCGCAAATTCCCCCCTTATCTCTATTTTAGTGCTGTTTAGCTCCAGCTAAAACGAGTTCACTATTCCTTGTGCTTTAATAAACGAAATGCTGACAACAAATATTATTCCCTTATCTAAAGAAAATAAACCGGATTTTAAGCTCTTTTACAATAAACCGGCCTGTCTGATAATTTTATCAACCGCCTGAACAGCAAGCGCCTCCGCAGGCAGATCAAAGATCGGCAGCCCGGCTAAATCCTGTTTAATAATTAAAGGATCCAGGGGAATATCTCCAATAACTTCTAAACCTGTCTGGCTGATTTCCGGCGCCAGGCTTGCTGTACTCCCTGCAACAGTCTTGGTCACCACCAGATAAACCTGATTTATTTCCGACTTTAAACCCTTGATTAAATCGTAAACCCGGCCGGCAGAACGGATACCCCTGACTGAAGAATCACTGACTACAAACATCAGATCAACATGCGCGATAGTCCGGCGGCTGATGTGTTCCAGGCCTGCTTCTGTATCGACAGTCACAAAATCATAGTTTTTTCCGAGGTTTTCCAGATGTCTGCGCAGCAAGTCATTAGCGTAACAATAGCAGCCGGCACCCTGCGGTCCGCCCATAACCAATAAATCGATTTCAGCGGATTCTACCAGAGACTGCTGCATTTTATATTCTACATAAATATCCTTGGTCATGCCTGCCGGGATCGCCTGAGGATTCCTGGTATCGTCCAAAATTTCGGAAATAGTTGCCGTTACAGGTAATCCCAAGGCTTCTCCCAAATTGGCATTGGGATCGGCGTCCACTGCCAGGATTGAGATCTTCTGTTTGCTTTTCACTAATTGACGCAGCAGCAGGGCAGTGAAGGTAGTCTTGCCTGTACCGCCCTTACCGGCAACAGCAACATATTTTGTCATTTTAATTCCTCCTCATTATTTGCTTAATTATACTTAATTTAGTTGCTGCCGACAATTCTTTGCTATTTTAGACGTATAATTCCACTAGCGACAGGACATAATCCTAATAGTTTCACGTTTTTATTCTCTTATCCCCACTCCTCTCTTTTACTTCACTTGCGGCCGAGCTGTCGCAAGCTTTTTTTTAAAACCTTAACCATTAGTTTTCTCTCTTCAGCAAAGCCCAGTTTCTCATATAAGCGCAGGGCCTTAAGATTATGGCTGCTGACCGCCAGCCCCAAATAGTCAATCCTTGACTCCCGGCAATATTTTTCCGCGCTTTCCAGCAAAGCAGTAGCAGCGCCGGAATTTCGCTGAAAAGGGATAACGGCAATATCCATAATCCAGGCTTGACCAAGGCCTGTCAGCTCTTCAATTGTTTCCGGACAAAGTATTAAATAGCCTAATTTCAAGCGGTTTTTACCTTCGGTTTTTTCGGCAATAAACACTTGGGAATTTGTTTGTTGAATCCAGTTCCATAAGCCTGCCAGATTTTTGTCCCGAAATTTAATTGTCTCCTCGATTGCCTGCTGACGCCAGGGAGAGACACTGTCAGGGATCACTTTTTGGGCCAATTCATAAATAAAAGGCCAGTCCTGAATATTGCCCTCTCGAATATGCATACTATCACCTCTTAACTAATGTATGCATCACCGGATCCAAAGTCGAAATTCCAGTAAGCTGCCGCTCAGAAGAACTTCTACCTTGTATTTGTTCTTCTTTTTTTTACGGCCAATATAATTATAAGTAAATCAACTCTGTTTCACTAATACCGGCAAAAAGCTTGTACGCAAGGAGGTAAGAAGCTGCTTGTTAAAATATTAATAATCATCTTCGGTTTTGGCTTGTTGCTTTGGGGTATGTATACCTTAAGAAAAGGCCTGGAACTGTTTGCAGCCTCCAAATTAACCCAAATCCTGCAGGAAATGACCGCAACTCCGGCACGTGGTTTCTTAAGCGGCATGTTGGTTACCGCCTTGCTGCAATCAAGCACGGCTTTAACCCTGATGACAGTCTCTTTTGTTGATGCCAGGCTTTTACCCTTTGAAAATGCCCTGGGCCTTATTCTAGGCAGCAACATCGGAACAACCATTACCACCCAGTTACTAGCCTTCCCTTTAGGGCAGTTCTCTCCGCTGATCTTTGGTTCAGGAGCATTAGGATTTTTGTTTCTGCCTTATCGCTGGCGGTTTCTGGCGTTGGCGATCTCCGGCCTGGGGCTTCTTTTCTTCGCCCTGAACTTTCTCCAACATGCACTTGCCCCTTTAATTGATAATGCTTCAATTCAAAATTATATCCAGAGTATCGGAAATAATCATTTTAAAGGAGTGCTGATCGGCACCTTATTATCTGCGCTCCTGCATTCTTCAAGTGCTACTACCGGATTAGCTATGATCCTTTCCCAAGAGGGCTGGATTAATCTGACTTCAGTGTTGGCAATTATCTTTGGCGCTAACATTGGAACTTGCTTTACAGCTGTACTGGCTTCGATAACCAACTCTCCCGCTGCCCAGCGGATTGCCTTATTTCATGTCCTCTTAAATATCTTTGGGGTAGTACTCTTCTTCCCTTTTTTGGAGCAAATCGCCAGGCTGCTGGAGTTTTTCGGTGATAACCCTGCCCGCCAAGCGGCAAATGCCCATACTTTTTTTAATATATTTTCTTCCCTCCTGGCTCTTCCTCTCTTGCCCCAAGCTGCCCGGCTCTTAAAAAAACTCTTGCCCCAAGACTAAATTACCGAATCCCTCATTTGCCAAAATGCGACAACCTTAAAAATTACCTCCTTATCTCGACCATTTATTATTTTGCCGCCCGCAGACTTTTTAGGATTTCGACAGTACAGATAACATAATATAGGGGTGCTTAAATGTTTAATTTAAGGAGGTTGCTCTTGCCATGATTTTTTTAACTGGTAATATAATACAAATGGCTGAATCTAACTCTCCGGCCAAACCTGTAAAACTTCCCTTTACAAGATCACTGCAACAAGATAACAGCCATCGTAAACCCTGTATTTTCTGTGGCCACAAACTCAAAACACGTAATTTTAAAGGCAAGGCTGTCTGTTTAAGATGTCTGAAAAGTATACCCTATATCTTTCACTATAACTGATCAGCAGGATACGAAAGACTCCCACTTGAAGTGGGAGTCTTTCGCTTGGCTCAATTTAAGCCGAGGGCGGTTTGTTGAACGAAGTATTTAAAATTTGGACTGCCTGTTCTCCGATAATCAGTTTACCGTGTTCCAGCAGGAAATCCCTGGTTAACTCACAAATTTCACCATATTCGACTAACATCGCTTCGGCTAGTTGCTTCTTTTTACCTGCCCCCATTTTCTTTAAGCTCAAATAAAACAGGCCTTCAAATTCGAACAGGGCGGAGTCAAGTTGTCGGAAACCGGGCAAATTCTTAATCCCGGATAACAAATCTTCAAAGTCCTCGAATACATAAACCCTTTCCAGGATTCGGCTTTTGGGACTCTTCTTCCGGGCCTTTTCCTTGCCCGGTATTTGCAGTTCCCCAATTATCTCTTGTTTCATCACAGTTATTACAAATTCGTCATTGGAGGCCACTGTGGCCTGTATCCAAAAAGGTTGATCTAAATTAAACTCGACCTCTTCACGGGCCTGGGCAATCAATTCCCAAAAAAGTTGTTCTGTTTTCGATGAACGTTGGAATAAATCGGTCATGGAAATATCTCTGTCCGCCAATTCTGTGAAGGAGATGAAGATGCGGATCATATAATCATTAACTTTTTGAACACGCATAATCCTCACCTGTCCTTTCTCCATTATGATCTAGTTTCTTCATATTCTTATTATAGCATAATACGCTACTGATTCCCCGAAAATACACATCTTGTAGTAATAATTTAGCTATTTCACTTCAATCAGCTTATAAGTCCTGTTCCCTAAACCTATCTTTTCACCGTACTCCAATTGGACATTCCAATCAATCCCGGGATAAAGCACGCGAAACTTGTCATATTCATGGCAGCGGGATCCTAATTCAGAATGGGGATTTCCCGGGGCTTGATTTACCAGATCTACGGCCGCCTGATCAATTGCGATAGGATCTTGGGAAGCAAGAATAGCGAGATCCCCGACTATGGGAGCATCATTCCAGCCATAACAATCACAAAGAGGGGACACATTGGTTACAAAGGTAATGAAACCAGCCTTATCCTGCTTCCCTTTCAGGACCCCGGCTGTATATTCAACAATTTTTTCCTGAATAACATCTTGATCTGTTCTCCAGTTAATGCTAATAGCCTTCTGCGGACAAGTCACCGTACACTCGCCACAGCCAATACAAACATTTTCATTAATCTGCGCTTTACCGTCGAGATCAATAGCGTCTGCCGGACACCATTGCCTGCATTTACCACAGCCGAGGCACTTTTCCAGTTTAATTGTTGGCAATATATCGGAATGCTGTTGTTGTTTACCTGAGCGGCTTCCTGAACCCATCCCCAGGTTTTTTAAGGTCCCGCCAAAACCGGTTGCTTCGTGCCCTTTAAAATGAGTTATCGCCAGCAAGACATCGGCATGAACAGCTGCACTGCCAATCTTGACTTCCTGGAAATGTTTTAAATTAACCGGAACTGACACATAGTCTTTCCCATTTAAGCCATCGGCAATCACCAGAGGGGCAGCAACCACAGAATAATCAAAACCGTTTTCAATAGCGGTCTCTAAATGATCAACTGCATTGGCTCGTGAACCAACGTAAAGTGTATTGGCATCTGTCAGAAATGGCCGTCCTTCCCTCTTTTTGACTTGTTCAACGATTCTCCTTACATATTGAGGCTGAACATAGGCTAAATTGCCCCGTTCACCGAAATGCAGTTTTAGCGCTACCAAGTCTTTAGGTTTGATACAGTTTAATAATCCGGCCTGTGTCACCAGCTGTTCCAGTTTACTTATCTGACTCTGCCCCTGATTAGTTCTCAGATTCGTAAAAAATACCTCCGCACTCATTGTGATCACTCCTCATTGAGTCAAATTTCCCTACTTTTTGTTTTCGCCTCTATGTTAACTCTTTTTTTTCAAAAAAGAAAGTTAAATTCCGGGCTTTCCGGGAGAGTATAAAAAAGGCCCTCACTTATATGTGAAAGCCTTATGTTTTTCTCAAACTACTTGTTGTTTTTTCTGGTATGATTCCAGAAATTCATCTACATGTAATGTAACTCCTTTCCCTTTATGTTCCAGGGATATCTCTCGAGCAGCAGGATTGTACCCAATAAATTTCATACCGAGGTGTTTGGCCATTTGGGATAGTTCTATACGTGTACTTCTACCAAAGTCCTTGAATCTCATCAATACACACCCCTTTAATTATTTATTCAGTTAGCGGCTATACTAAAAATTTAACCCCCTTGTCAATTTTACTGCTCTTACTGTCATAATATCTTATTCTATTAGTGCTTGCAACCTCTATTATTTATCCAAAAAAAGCCTACTCGTCAAAACTTACCGGTCAGCCCCAAAATGCCTACCCCGGATACAATAAACAGGCTGCCAATTATTCTGGGCAAATCAAGGGTCTCCTGAAGAAATACGGTTCCGTAGGCTATTACAAGAACATACCCCAAAGCTACCAGAGGATAAGCAAAGGAGAGCTGCCAGCGAGAAATAATAATCAGCCAGAGGATAGAACTTAGTCCGAAACATAAGAATCCCAGGAATATTGCCGGGGTAAAAATTATCTGAAAAAGTTGACTCCAAATAGTCTGTAAAGTAACCTTGCCGACTTTTAACATCCCTGCCCGAAACAAAAACTGTCCGGTAGCTCCCAGGGCAATTGAGATCAAGGCAAGACCCAGAGTTCTGAAATCAGTAAAATTCATTAACTGCAGGACTCCTTTTAATCTTTATTCTGCCGCATAAGATCCATTATTATTCAAATCCTGGAAGTAAACTCGGGCAGAGCCGGTTTAGACCCCTGCAAATAGGGAAGGGAAACCAAATGTTTCACAACTAACATCCGGTTTCCCGTGAATTTCCGAAGCCAATCTGTAAGCCGAGTTCTGTACCTTCATTGGCGAAGGTGATGATCATCTATCTCGAACTATCGTTGCCGATAGCCTCTAGCGACCTTACCCGGGAACGAAGCGGGCAGCTTCATTGTTCCTCTATTCGGTCTTGCTCCAAGTGGGGTTTACAGGGCCAAGCCAGTCACCTGGCTGCCGGTGAGCTCTTACCTCGCCTTTCCACCCTTACCAGGCTCTTAAAGCCTGGCGGTATATTTCTGTTGCACTATCCTTAGGGTTCCCCCCACTGGGTGTTACCCAGCACTTTGCCCTACGGAGCTCGGACTTTCCTCAGAAACAACCTTTCGGTTCCTGTCTCCGCGACCATCTGATTAACTTCGGTTATCATATTTTAAATGATAAACAAACTCCAGTCAAATAATTTTTATTAATAATTTATTCACTTCACTTTGACCAGGGAATGCTGTTCTGGGAGCTAAGCCTAATCTCCAAGTCATGCAGAGGCTTTTCCGCCCGCAAATAATCTCTCAGACTATAAAGCATTGGCACTTCGCTCAGATAATGCCCTATATCGGCAACTGCCAGATTACGTTCCAAGGCATCCAGAAGATCATGATGGCCAATGTCGCCTGAAATAAAAAGATCGGCCCCTTTAAACAGGGCTTTGTTAATAAAACTGCCGCCACTGCCATTAGCAATCGCAATTTTACGGATTAATTTTTGAGAATCCCCGGCCAAACGCATTCCTGGCGGGCAGCTGTTAAATGTTATCCCAGATCCTGTTTGAAATAATTTTTGTAAAATAAGCCATAGCTCCTCCAGTTTCCGGGGCTCCTTCAAATAGCCAATTACTCCGTAACCACGCTCTTCTCCAGTATTTCCCAAGGGAACAAGCTCGTCAGCCGGCTCCTCATAAGGATGCACCTTCTTAAGTTGGCGCAGTGCTCCTGCAAGTTGAGCTTCCCGGGCAACAGGTGCCAATATTTGCATTTGCCTTAATCCTAAAGCATTTCCAATTGTCCAGGATGATGACAAAGCAGATTGGTCCAGATTTGTATGTGCTGCATAATAAGCTATGCCTGAGCGAATCAAGCGCAGCGGAATTTGAGCTTCCGCATTATCCTCCCGTAAATTCTTCAGCCCCCGAAAAAAGATGGGATGGTGGGCGATAATCAGCTGAGCAGCACCTGTTTCAGCTTCTTCCACAACCTTTAAGGTCCCATCCAGAGTAAGCAGGATTCGCTCCACCCGGGCAGCACCCTGACCCACAAGCAACCCTACATTATCCCATTCTTCGGCCCAGGACTTGGGAGCAATCTTTTCAATAATTTGAGTAATCAAGCCAATACTGACAGACATGACCAACACCTCACCAGGTAAAATCAGTCTAACCGGGTTATCACTTCCAGAAAATCCAATTCCCGCAGGACTTCCTGTCTTCTTTGCTGAACGCTGCAACTCCGGGACTTTTGCATTTGCTGCTCTCTAAAAGTCAGCTCTGCCCTATGCTCCTGAATTAATCTCTGCAGTAAAGGGTTAGGAAATTGTAATAGCAGAGGTCCCAAGCGCCAGAACAGCGAATCTAAGATCTCAGTATCTTTGTTTATCATTTCACTTGCGGATCTGATTCTTTGAATCCACAATTCTTCCAGCTCCAGAATCTCTTGTTTGCTGTAACCGGCTTTTCTGGAAAAGGCCATGATAACATAAACCCGTCCCTCTTCCACCAAATGCTCCTCGCGGAGCAGCCACCCGGCATCCAGGAGATCAGATCTTACCTTTGCTTCCAGCCCTTGGGGCTGAACAAGCAAATCAGATATTTCGGCTAAAATATCCGGCCGGGCAAAGAGGATCTCCAGGATAGTTTTTCCCCCCATACCGGCTAAAGTTAATGTATCAACTTCACCTGGCCTCAGAGGCTGCAAGCCATTACCTGGTCTGAGCTCAATCTGATTAGTAAGCCGGCGATGTTGAACTGCAGCAAGCGCTGTTTGATAAGGGCCTTGATGCAGCTCAATGGCAATTGCTCTTTCAATTTTTCCTTGTTCACAAAGTGCAATTGGCAAATAAGCATGATCTGTACCAATATCCGCCAACCTGGTTTTAAAGCCGACAAGATTAGCAAGGCAATTCAGGCGGGGACCCAGTTTAATTGAATCTGGCACAAGACCAACTCCTTACAAAAACCCGCCAGAAAAAATCTATCCCTTCATAAAAATATTATGAAAGGACAGTTAAAAGTTTTAGCGTAAATTGGTGGGCCCACCTGGGATCGAACCAGGGACCGACCGGTTATGAGCCGGCTGCTCTACCGCTGAGCTATAGGCCCGTGAATTAGAAGATAATAAATATGGCTCCCCGAGTAGGACTCGAACCTACAACCTACCGGTTAACAGCCGGTTGCTCCACCATTGAGCTATCGAGGAACATCCGTGCATCGATTATTATACGAGAAACAGCTTGTTACGTCAAGTTAAATCAAGTTTAATCTAAAATTAAATTAATAAAATTTTTAAGCTAATTATATTATAAGCAACAAATCAGCAAATTACAACTTAGCGGCCCCAGGGACATCCCGATGCAGCTCAACGGCACCAACTCCCAGCTTAAAAGCTTCCAACAGCTGCCCGACTTTCCTGACCAGCCCGGCGAGTTGGGCAGCCGCTACTTTCGTCTCACTGAAATTTCCTACCAGACAAACTCCGATGCCGATAAAACCGCCTTCTCACCTTCTTTTATCCCCTCACTTACTTGCCAAGGGGGAGGGTGGTTTGGTAACCATTATTATGATTGGGGTCAGTTTATAATTTAAATATTGAAAGCTATAAAAGTACAAACTAGACCTTGGCCAAGTTTATTTTAAGGGGGTAAAAATATGGAAACAGTTCAGCCGGAATCGTCACCAGAAAATGCACCACATGCTCAAAATATGGTCAATAATTTCCCGTATGACGAGAGGCTTTCTGTCTGGGAAATAAGCCAATTGTGGTTATTCTACCAAACCAGCAGCTTAAGAAAATGTATATTTCAATATGTTATTGCCCAAACCCAGGACCCCGATATGAAAGCCTTTTATCTGGACACTTTAAATACCATAAATGCGCAGCTAAGTACCATGACTAACCTATTTCTTTCCGCTGATTTTTCCGTTCCGCAGGGATTTACTGATAAGGACGTTGAACCAAATGCCAAACGGCTGTTTTCAGATAGCTTAACGTTAAACTTCTTCCGCATGATGAATAGATTCAGGTTTGTTAAATTAGCTCATTTATTGCCGTTAATTATCCGTCCTGATTTGCAGGAGTTTTTTAATAGTGCTTTAGTATCAGAACAGAACCTTATGAACAGATCAAAAAACTTAGCAATTAAAAAGGGTATTCACACAAAGCCTCCTTACACCCCTGTGTCGGACAAGGTGAATTTTATTAGTAATCAGACCTGGTATGGAGAGTTCTTTAAGAAAGGGCGTTCCATCAATGTATTGGAACTTACGCATGTCTTCCTGCAACTTGATACCAAACAGATTCAAAGAGCAATTCGATTGGGATTTTGTCAAGTTGTTAAAGACCCTAAAGTTAAAGCTTTTATGATAAAAGGACTGGACATTCTGGATAAAGTAATCGAGCGCTGGAGTATCATCCTAAATAAGGAGGATTTGCCACTTCCGATAAGTTGGGAATGTGAAGTAACAGATTCCTTGGATTCGCCTTTCTCGGATAAGTTAATGCTCTATCAAATATTATTAATGATTACCTATTCAGTATATGATAATGGGTTTTCCCTGGCCAATTGTAACCGAAAAGACATAGTTGCAGCCTTTGCTAAGGCGGAATTGGAGCAGATTCCTTATGGTAAAGACGCGCTGGATTTAATGATTGCGAACGGGTGGATGGAAGAGATTCCACTTATTATTGACCGTAAAAAGATGATCGGCTTAATCTGAAAAATCTTCTCATAAAGCTCCTCTTCATTCAAACTAATTATTCTTTCTTTTTTGGTTGGTCTGAATTCTTGCCTGATTCCAGCGAAACAAATTCCCTATCCTTGCTTTGTATGTACATTGCCTCCGTCTGACACTGTATCAGCTGGATTTCTTCAATGATATCCGTCATTTTGTTGAATAAAATACTATACATCTCTTTATAATTTACCATTGTTAATCACCCCCAATACTAGTTCTTACCCATACATTCTATGCGCTTTTCGCATAAAGATCAATGTGCAACTATCGCATACTATAAAATAGCGTTTGGGGTGAATACAATGTACCGACGATTACGTGATTTAAGAGAGGACAGGGATTTGACCCAGCAAGAACTTGCACACTTCCTGAAGGTAAGCCAAACAACCTATTCAAGATATGAAAGCGGTGCCCTTGATATTCCTAGTGCCTCACTTATTAAACTTGCCAAATTCTTTGAAACCAGTATTGACTATCTGCTGGAACTAACTGATAATAAAAAACCCTATCGCTAGGAAAGCGCAGAAGAGGACTGGCATCAACCTCAAGGGGACACTTAGCTTAAAGACTCGACACCTTTTGTCGTGCCAAATCTTTTCGCCTCCAAACTTTAATATGATAATCCACAGTCTCGCAATATTTTCTCAATAGCTCCCCCTATCGAAAGAGAGGGATTTTCTTTATAATACCGATATCCTTTATACTGCTGCAATACAAAACCATTTTCTTGATTCATCTGCATAATGGCTTTAGAACATCGGATAGCCATTCTCACATTATCTAAATTTAGTTTATTGAGGACCCTTTTGAAATTATTTTCCTGCTTATACTGGTCGAGATTTTTAAAGTCTTCCTTATATGCCTTGTTGATAAATCCAAGGTAGTATCTGCGATGATTTAGGTGCCCGTAGCATTCTATTTTATGAAGCAACATCCAAAGTTCAAACGTAAGATTACTATGGCCAAGTTGATACTTAATAGATTTACCTGACGCCTGCGCTTGCTTCATCCGATCCAGCGTTGTACGAAACTGAGTGGTATGCATTTCTTCATTACTCTCATAATCAAACATATGGGTTATCTCAACTCTTCCCAAGGTAATCAATGACTTTGCACGTTTCATGGGATCTTTTTGAATGGGGCAGTCAATATAAATCCTTCGATATTTGGAAGATGGCTCGGCATTGATAACACCTTGCAACCACTGCAAATACCACCGTTCCGTTTCTCCCTCGACGGTAAAATAGTATTTTCGATCCTCTTTCAATCTCTACTGCACCTCTTTTCTGTCATCTAAGAGGCTCTCAAAAATTGGCGTAAAATCAATATCTTTAATGGAACCATAGCGGCCGATAAAGTAATTTTTCATATAGTCTTCGTTTTTGCGAACGCCGCCCTTTCCTGTAGTGCCAAAATCAGAAAGAGAATAGTGGATGCTGCAATGGGTATCATCATCTCTCTCTACAAATTTGATCTCATCCCTCCGGAATAGATTGGCATTCAGGAAGATAGGGTTATGTGTGTTGAAAATCAATTGCGCATTATGAATGTTGATCTCATCGTTATGAAAAATATTGATAATGCTCATTAATGCCATCGGATGAATGGATGCATCAAATTCATCAACCACTAAGGTGCCACCATTCAAAAGAGCGTTGACCACCAGAGGAAACATATTAACAAAGCGGATAGTACCATAGGATTCAAATATTTCAGCAGAGATAGCTGTGCTTTTCTCGGTACCTCTAAACAATGAACAGAGCTTTGCTTCGGCATCATCCCCTTCAATTACATACACCAAAGCATTGGAGTTGATCCCAAAATAGTTTGCGGCCTCGTTCAGCGTTTTTTCAATATAGACCGACTTCTTTTTGGGATCGGAAAACCGGCGAGTCACGTGCAAGGCATCTGCACGGTAGATTACCATAAACTTATTATCGAGCCAGTTACTAATTAACGAAGTCAGCTTTGCACTGAACATTGTTTTAAAGCCGTTCATCAAAAACAGTTCTTTATCGTTCAAGTTGCTTTTTGCCAATGAAATTGCGCTTTCGGCATTTTGAGCAAAGGCATTTACCAAAAAACTATGAATGGCATCAAATGTTCCGAACTCCAAGCCTTGATCTCTGATAAATACAATTTCTTCGTTGACCAAAAGAGACTCTGAAATGATCTTCCTCGGAAAATCCACCTCCAAAAATTTGCCGAGGTTTATCTTCAACGAATATTCAATTAAAAGATTTTCTTCAATAAATTTAATTGAGAACCCGACCGGATCTCGCTCTGCATTTGAGTTATTTGGAATCAGCTCCAACGCATTTGCTGCAGCATTGGGATTATTTTTGTCATCCCCATTACGAATATTTCCACGAAGCACAATTGTCTTAAAAGTATCCATTGCACCGATAATATTCGTTTTTCCGGATGCATTTGGACCGTAAATTACCGCTGAACACAACCCCCTGTATTCTTTTTTCCCGATTTTTAAGTGCTGCACACTATAATCCAGCCCCTTTTGTTTCGGAGCAGGGACTAAAGAAAAAGTCAGTTCATCCTTAAAGGACATGTAGTTGTTTGCTTTGAATTCTAACAACATATAAATTCTCTCCATTCTGCAAGGACATTGCAAAATCATATTTATATTATATCTATATGCTGCTCAGAAGTCGATCTTGTTATTCATTTTGCAGATTTACTTGAAAATAACCCATACACAGTCTCTGGATTTTAATACTATTCCTGCCCTTAATACAGGCAAATCCAGCGATAGCAGCTCCTACAACTCAAATTGCTCCCGTAAATAAAAATTAAGCAGTTTCAGATACTCCTGAACTCCGCACTTCAGATCCTCCCGACTCTGCCACCAACTCCCGGCATTAAAATCGTCATACCGAGTGGGGCAGGATGTGACCCGGACTTCCTGAGCCAGAGAGCCCAGGGCCTTGACAAAAATCTTCTTTGCCCGGCCGGAATGTGCTTTAGAAGTTACTATAATCAGAGAAGTGATCTCCTTTCGACTCTTCAGATACTCCCTGACCTGAAGTGCCTCAGCCTGGGTACTGAGGGCCTCACCAGGCAGAATATTTACCTTTGCTGCCGGTACCCCCAGCTGCACTGCCACTTCCCTGGCAAGTTCAGAGTCATGCGGGATCTTTACCCCTTGGTTGACAACCGGCTCATAACCCTTGACCAGATTCCGGACCAGTACTATTTCAGCTGCATAGCCCTGCCGATAAAGATCCACCGCCCCCAGCATCCGATCCGGGCCGCTGCCCATCAAAACAACAATTAGATCACTGGGCTGTGGTTGATCCTCTACCACCAGAAAATTGCCAAGGCCAGGTAAAGATAATCTGCCCAGCAGGAAAATACCTAAAATAACGGCTAAGCTTAAAATTAGCTTGGGGGATCTTTTCATATATCATTCAGCTCACTCTTAGAAAAATAATTAACAAAAAGGTTCCAAAATCGCTGCTTCTTTTTCTTAGCACTTAGCCCCCTAAGAGAATAATTCCTTTCGCCTGGCAGAGGATTCCCCTCAAGGAGCGTTTGCGGATTTAGTGAGGTCAATTCATGGTAACGTGTCTTACCCACAATTTCTTTAATGCTCTGAAGTCCCTCTAAATAGCTTAACTCACTGTCGGCAACCCGATGAGAGTCTGAGCCCAAAACGTGGCTCAGATCACTTTTTAGCATGATTTCCGCTAACTGCCTGGCTTGGGGACCATAATAGCCCCTTATACTTCTTAAATCCAGTTGAAGGATAATACCCTTCCTGGCCCAATCAAGGACACGCTCCGGTTGATCGTATAAGCTTCGATATCTTTCCGGATGGGCAAGAACAGGGGTTATCCCCAGGACCTGGAGCTCAAAGAACACTTGCTCGGTAAAATCAGGTATTTCAAGCAGGGGAAGCTCCAGAAGGATATACTTGCCTTTATCCCCCAGGGTCAGCAGTTTCCGCTCGCGCACCCATTTGACCATGTCCGGAAAAATATAGACCTCCGCACCCGGCAGAATTTCCACCGGAATTTCAGCCTCGGCAAGACACTTACGCACCTTTTCTATTGTAAACAAAATTTCTGCGGGACTTAAGAAATCCCTTACTTCCAAAACGTGCGGGGTGGCGATCAGCGTCTTAAATCCTGCCGCGTGCAACTGACGCACCATTCCCAACGTTTCTGCCATATTTTTCGAGCCATCATCCAACCAAGGCAGGATATGGCTATGCAGATCGAGCATCCAAACTCCTCCATTATAAAAAAACTTCTAACGAATAACATAAAGAAGAACCCCCCAGGTGTAATAGAGCCTACAGGGTTCCAATTCTCATTGCCGGCCAAT
>JAQVLN010000031.1 GCA_028704155.1 Desulfitobacteriaceae bacterium | reverse complement strand
ATCTTTTATAGTTGTCGATATTGGCGGAACAACCACTGATTTAGGAATAGTTCTTTCCGGTGTACCCTTAATGAGTTCAAGGGGAGCCAAAATTGATGCGTTTTCTACCTTAGTGCATTCATTGGCTGTCCGTTCGGTTTCCATGGGCGGGGACTCACTTGTCTTAAAAAATGATCAAGGCTTTACTATTGCCAATTACCGTTCCGGTTCTGCATACTGTTTGGGTGGCAATGCCCCAACTCCAACTGATGCAATGTGTTATTTAAAACTAGTTAACTATGGCAATTGGGATAAAGCTGAAGAAGCCCTGGCTTCCTTGCTCCCGCCGCAAGGCAGGGAACCGTCAGACCTCCGTAATCTCGCAGAAGCTATTCTCGAAGCCGCTGCTGAAATAATTGCTTTGGAAATTGAAGAACTCAGTAAGGAATGGCAATCTGAACCAGCCTATAAAGTCTGGGAAGTCCTTCATCCCCAGGAAACTGTCAAATTTAAGATTTTTGTCAGCGGCGGTGGGGCCCAGGGGATCGCTTCTTTTTTGGAAAAGCGCTTGGACAGCATAGTAAAATTAGGTAACTATGCAGCAGTTTCGAACGCAATTGGGACTGCTCTGGCTAAACCTGCATTTTCCTGGACTCTCCAGCTTGACACCGCCCGCAAGTTCTATCAGATAGAAGAAACAGGAGAACAAGGGGAATGGCTGGGCTCCCGAAAACCACATCATGAAGTTGCTCCCTTCCTTATAGAACTTGCTCGTAAACAAGCTGAGGAAAAAGGGATTAATCAGGCAGATCTGAAGTTAGATAATTTTGATTATTTTCCCATTGTGCAAGGCTATCAGACAGTTGGACAAATTGTACGGGGTGCAGTACATGTACCACCTGGTGTAAGAGGGAGGGTTCAGGCATGAATATTAAACAAACAGGCATATTATTCTTTCCGGCTTTTGATTGGTCCTTGGGAGAAACCCATCCAGAAAGGGAGGAACGTCTGATCTATACCCAGGAGCAATTAGCTGAGGAAGGTGTTATGGATCTTCCCCAAATTAAACAATATGCCCCGGCAGTTGTCCCGCTTTCTGATGTGATGCTTACTCAGGGGATTTTTCCCAATCCACAGGAACATGATTTAGATGCTCATTTGATAGCGGCAGGAAGTTCTTTAGTCTTAGGAAAAGCCTGGGCCCAAGGTGAAATAATAAATGGTTTCGCCCTTGTGCGTCCACCCGGCCATCATTCCGGTGCCACTGTTTTAGGTAATCGCGGCTTTTGTACTTTAAATAATGAAGCAATTCTCGTCAATCACTTGCGTGCCAATTACGGTATCAAAAAAGTTGCCATTATTGATACCGATGTTCATCACGGAGATGGTACACAGGATATTTTCTACCATGACCCTAATGTCCTCTGTATTTCTATGCACCAGGACGGACGCACTCTGTTTCCGGGAACAGGATTTGTTGATGAAAAAGGTGGTCCTAATGCTTGGGATAGAACTTTAAATATCCCCTTGCAACCCGGAACTGGTAATGAAGGATTTCATTATATTCTTGAAAATTGGATTCTTCCTCGTGTTAAGGAATTTGCCCCTGACTTAATCATTAATTCTGCAGGACAAGACAACCATTTCACTGATCCCCTGGCATCCATGAACGTAACAGCCGAAGGCTATGGTAAGATCACCGAACTCCTGCAAGCTGATCTGGCTGTACTGGAAGGGGGATATTCCATCCAGGGAGCTTTACCTTATATCAATCTGGCTATTCTCTTGGCTTTAGCCGGTGAAGATTACAGTAATGTAGTTGAACCTGCCCATATTAACCGTTTCCAGATCACTTTCTCAGATTTTAAAATGTATATTAAAAATCTCCAGATTAAGCACAGACAAGCAAAAACTGATTGGATTGTTCAGGAAGGATCCCGCTTGCCTCAAGGAAAATGGGCTGTCATTCCTCATCCGGTTTATTACGATACGGAAGGTTTTCAGGAAAGGCGTTATGATTATGTGCGTTTCTGCAATCATTGCGGTGGCACTGTCTACATTGAAAGCCAATCACCTTTGAATGGTTCGAAAAATTCACTTATCCGGATTCCATTTGAAGCCTGCTCAACCTGTAGCCAAGCGGGTCATGATCTCTGGGGCAGCATGCTGGGCCAAAGAAGAAATATTCTTTTCCAGGACCAACCCCGGAATAAAGTTCAATTATGGCAGTACCATGAAGGAGTGACTTCTTATTGAAGCCCGCTATTCAAATTCTTGATCAACACTCCGCTAATCAAATTGCCGCAGGCGAAGTTATTGAACGGCCTGTTTCCGTAGTCAAGGAACTAATAGAAAATGCCCTGGATGCCAAGGCCAAACGGATTGATATAAATATTGAGAAAAATGGACTGCCCTTGATAAAGGTACGCGACGATGGCTACGGAATCAGACCGGAAGATTTACCTTTGACTATACTCAGACATGCTACCAATAAAATTTTCAGCATTAATGATTTAAATCAACTGCTTACCCTTGGATTTCGCGGTGAAGCTTTACCGAGTATCGCTTCGGTTTCCCACTTGGAAATAACCTCACGTCCTCAAGATCAAATTTCCGGTACCTGTTTAACCCTAAAGGGAGGTAGGCAACCTGAAATTAAAGAAGTCGGTTGTCCCATAGGTACAACAGTAGCTGTTCGTGATCTGTTTTTTAATACTCCTGCCCGCAAAAAGTTTTTGAAAACGACTAATACTGAATTTGGCCTAATCAGTGATATTGTAGGCAGATTAGCCTTGGCCAGGCCCGAAGTTGCCTTTACTTTGACACATCCCCGCCAAGTTGTCCTGCAAACTTCCGGACAGGGATCATTACTAAATACCGCAGGTGATATATTGGGCATTAATATTGCCCGAAGGTTAATTCCTGTGTCGGTAAACCACGGAGACTGGCTCTTGGAAGGCTTCATTAGTCCGCCGGATTTAGTTCGTTCATCCAGACAAGGAGAAACATTTATTGTAAACGGTCGTTATATTCGTTCCTCCTTTCTGAGCCGTGTTCTGCTTGCTGGTTATCATACATTAATCCCTTCAAAACAATACCCTATTGCGATAATTTGTCTTAAATTGCCGCCGTCAGATTATGATGTCAATGTCCATCCCACAAAAATGGATATCCGTTTTCGCGACGAAAAAGACCTGGCTCTATTTATTCAGGAAGAAATTAAAAATACTTTAATCAAAAACCGCTCGGTTAAAACTCTCTTTTTATCTGTTCCATCAGCTCCACAAGTTCCCAAAGTTTATCGGGAAAAATCCCCGGCTAAGCCGATTACTCACGAGCAGCTGAATACAATTCTTAATCCTAACAAATACATGCCTAATAATTATCAAGATACAGCCCCAAACCTTGTTCGCGAGGATAAATCCGGGCAGGATTTATCCCCTTTTTCGGAACAAAAACAAGATCCTCCTGACCTGTTTGCTGAAGAAGCGCTTAGTCTAGGGCCATTGCAAAAATTTCGGCCTTTGGCTCAATTATTTAATACCTATATACTGGCAACCGACGGTCAAATTTTACTAATTATTGATCAACATGCTGCCCATGAACGTCTAAATTTCGAACGTTTATTAAAGAGAGCTAAAGAAAATCCTTCGGCCAGCCAACAACTTTTAATTCCTATTCCTCTGGAACTTACCCTTCAGGAAGAACAGGCTCTGTTAGAGTATCTCTGGGCTTTAACCGATTTAGGGTTTATACTTGAACATTTTGGTCCTAGGACCTATTTATTGAGAGGGATACCTGCCTATACCGGATCCATTTCCGGTGAAGAATTATTACGCGAATTCCTGGAACAGATACTAATGAAAAACCATATTCCTGAAATTGAGCAACTACTTGAAGAATGGATCTATTTATTGGCCTGCCATGAGTCAATCAAAGCAAAAGATAATCTTTCAATAGTGGAAATGGAACAACTAATAAGCCGACTAAGTCAAACCGGAAATCCTTTTACCTGCCCTCATGGAAGACCAACAATGATACAGATAAGCGCTGCTGAGTTGAACAAGCGTTTTTACAGAAGATAAGATAGGAGGTGTGGTACATTATGTACTTTAATTCAACCGGAAAAGCTAATACAAAAGAAACTATTACCTTGGCCTTGAAAACCGCCCGGGAAAAAAATATTGACTATATTATTGTGGCTTCTTCAAGTGGTGATACATGCAAACTATTAATTAATCCCGATAATACTAATATTATTTGCGTGACCCATGCTCATGGCTATCCGGAAGAAGGCAAAAGTGAAATGCTATCGGAGGTTCGCTATGAACTTACGAACCTGGGAATCAAAGTTTTAACAACAACTCACGTACTAAGTGGAGCCGAAAGATGTATAAGTAAATCTTTCGGCGGAGTATATCCTGTCGAAATCATTGCTCATACATTAAGAATGCTTGGTCAGGGAACAAAGGTATGTGTCGAAATCTCAGTAATGGCTTTGGATGCGGGATTAATCCCATACGGGAAACCGGTTATTGCAATAGGAGGCTCCGGGGAGGGAGCAGATACAGCACTAATATTGACTCCGTCACATGCCAGCAGTATATTTAAAACAAAAGTACATGAGATAATTTGCAAACCTTCGCTTTATTGATTACAGTTTTATTAATAATCAATTCAGATACAAAAAGACAAGTCTACATTCAGGCTTGTCTTTTTGTAATATTAGACAAGATATAGACCCCTTTAATTACCGATATTTAAAGGAATCCAGACAATAAAAGAGAATATTTGAAATATCATCATGATTGCATACAGTCTCTTTAGATATCTTTTATTTTACACAACATTAATTAAACACGTAAAAGGATAAATAATTATATGGAATTTGATCGAATAATTAATCAAATGGCAATGCTTTTTTTCATTATTATTATTGGCTTTATATCAGCAAAGTTAAAAATTCTGGATGATATTGCCTGTAAGAAATTTTCCAAATTTGTTATTCATCTATCTGCTCCGGCCTTAATTATTTCTTCTGTCACCGGGAGTTACGTTGTAGGTAATATCAAGGATATGTTAACGATACTGTTAGTAGCTTTTGGCTTTTTTATTATCACTCCTGTTATCTCTATACCATCGGTTAAGTTGCTGAAGGTTCCCAAAGAAGACGAAAACCTTTATCGTTTCATGCTGGTTTTTTACAATATAGTATTTATGGGTTTTCCGGTTGTTGGGTCTTTGTATGGTGAAGGAGCTATTTTCTATGCTTCAATTTTTAATTTCCCTAATACATTGTTTCTGTATTCTTTAGGTGTTTACTTAGTAAAAAGCAAAAAGACTACCGCAAGTATATTCGAGGTTAAAAAGCTTATGAATCCGGGTCTTTTTTCGATTATACTTGCTATGGTTATTTTTATGTTCGGCATAAAATTACCGGTATTTCTGGATGGTACACTTAAAATGGTTGGAAGTGTTACAACTCCTTTGTCACTCCTGGTAATCGGAGCTTCTTTGGCTGCGATACCGGTAAAGGAAGTATTCACAGAAAAAAAATTATATCCAATTACTTTTCTTACACTTATTGTTATTCCTTTAACAGTTTTTTTTCTTCTACGATTATTTATCTTCAATAAAACTATTCTGGGAGTAACAGTTGTTCTGACCGGCATGCCGGTTGCTTCTATTGCAGTTATGTTTTGCGATAAGTATGAAGGCAATAGCCACTTAGCCGCTAAAGCCATTTTTTTTACCACAATATTTTCAATAATATCAATTCCTTTCCTCGTTTTATTATTACAAATATTCTAGAAATTACATCTAACTTAACAAAGTGGTCATATCTTAGTATCTTTGAATAAACCCGGAAAGCTCACGAGGAGGAGTGGGAGAAAATAGTCTTTAGAATTGATCCTTAATCACTTTTTCAATAGTATTTAGATCCTTTTGCAGATTCAAAGGTTTAAGTGCCGGACCTTCAATTACTTCTCCCACATGGGAAAATCTGGAGCCATGACATGGGCAATCCCAGGATTCTTCAGCGGAATTCCAGTTTAATTCACAGCCCATATGCGTACATGTCGTATCTACTGTGTGCAGGGTGCCTTGTTCATCCCTGTATACTCCGGTTCTTTGTCCATTAGCTTTTATTATTTTTCCTTCACCAGGTTTAACTTCGACCTGTTCAGGTAACCGGGATATTTTACCTGCAATTAATTCATCTGTAACATTAAGATTTTCAACAATAAAATTCTTGGCAGATGAAAGCGCAGTCTGACGTGAGGGGTTATAGACATCCTGCCAGGGACTTTTACCATTGATTATCAAGTCCTTTAAAATCATTGCTGCTGCAATACTATTCGTCATTCCCCATTTACAATAACCGGTTGCAACATACAGATGGGGAGTTTCCGATGTAAAATGCCCAACATAAGGGAGTCCATCCAATGTCATGCAATCCTGGGTAGACCAACGATAAGGAATATCCTCAACTGTAAAAGTCTTTTCGGAAATAGTTTTCAGCGCTTTATAGTTTTCCCTGGTATCTTCACCCTGACCGGTTTTATGCTGCTCACCACCTACCAAAATCAATTCACCTTCATCAGACACTTGACTCCGGAATGAATGACCAGATTCTTCGGCCGCTATATACATGCCACCCGGATAATTTTCTTTTGCTTTGACAGCTGCTACATAGGAACGTTGAGCATAAATCCTGGTGAAATAGAGACCGGTTTTATTATAAAGAGGATAGTGGGAAGCAATAATCAGTTTTTCGGCAGTAACTTTATTTCCTGAATTTGTAATGATAACATAAGGGCCTTCTTTTTCTATATCGACAACACGGCTTTGTTCAAAGATTTTACCGCCGGAATTCATATACTCATTGGCAAGGGGTAATAGGAATTTACGCGGGTGAAATTGAGCCTGATGATCAAAACGTACTGCAGCTTTAATGGGAAAAGGCAAAGGGATTTCTTCCAAAAATGCAGCCTTTATTCCCAGAGAAGATGCCACTTTTGTTTCCTCATTTATTTTATCAACATACTTGTCCTGCAATGTATAAATATAGGCGGATTGTGAGCTTAAATCACATTCTATTTGCTTGTCTTTTGCGATTTGTTTAATCAACCTAATGGCAGATTCATTTGCTTCAGCATATTGCCTGGCAAATTCCTCACTCATTTGTTTTTTTATTTTCTTATATATTAATCCATGCTGAGAAGTAATTTTCGCTGTCGTATGGCCTGTAGTGCCCGTCAGAATATGATCTGCTTCAATAACAGCAGTCTTTACCCCTTCTGTGTTTAACAGATAAGCACAAGAAATGCCGCTGATACCACCTCCGATTATCGCAACCTCAACCTTTAGATCTTCAGTCAAGACCGGATATACATTTTGGATAGTAGAAGCTATCCAGTATGATTGAGGAGGTCTGTTAAATCCCTTTTGTTCTTCTGCCAGCATGCTGTTTCACCCCTTGCATATTTTAGTTAATAGACTTAAAAATATTGATTCTGTAAAGCCTGTTATTTAAATTTAACATATCCATTTTTTATTATTTAAATCAGTAATTTATATGGTTAATAAAGGCATATCTGAATAGCTTCTATTACATCGATAACCAAATAATTGAAAAGATAAAGATAAATCTCTTGAACTTATCACCTTGAATGTATATTATTAAATTGTTTGGATATTAAGATGAAGGTGCCAGAATGGGAAGACGAAAAAGCACTTGAAAAACACCTGAATTCCAAGCACTTCCAGAAAGCCATACCCAAGATAGCAGCAATTCAGAAAAAAGATATGGAAGTTAATGTTTGTACCCCGGTAATGTAATTAGTTTTTTAAACATAATGCGTTAATAAGAATTAGAAAGTCTTACTAACGCATTTGTTTAATTGGAAATTACTTGATTGAGCTTTAGATTGAAAGCAAAAAGAATTAAATGATATACTTAAGGAGAGATGTTAAATAACTAATTATAATCCTCAAATGCCAACGATAGCACTTAAAACTTCACACAACGATCCTGAACTGAAACAAAAACAGACTTGGTTTAGTCAACAACCTGGTTGTAATTGGCTTACCGATATAACAAAACAAAATGAAAACCTATTTCCCTCATTAAAAATAACCCGTAAAGGGGTTTATTTAAATGACGGCGGACAAAACCTTCATTTTCATCCAAGCATGACATTGCTGCGAATTATGAACATTTATAAAGGAAATTCTGATCGCTATCTTATTGCAACAGGGCTAAAATCGGGTGATACGCTATTGGATCTTACAATGGGTTTGGGTAATGATGCTTTAGTTGGAGCCTGGGCAGTAGGGGAACAGGGTAAAGTAATAGGAGTAGAATATTCTCCGGTTATTTGCGCCTTGGTAAGCGATGGCCTGCAGAGTCTGGCTTCAAACCACGTGCCAAAATCTAAGAATCCTGATAAAAATCGAGCCTGGGAAACCTTATCTTTGGCTGCAGCACGAATTAAGGTTACCTGGTCTGATCATAACAGTTTTTTATGTCGGCAACCATCTGCGTCTGCAGATGTAGTTTTTTTCGACCCAATGTTTCGCTATACTCCTCGAAAATCTGCCTCAATTAAACCTCTTTACTCTTGGTCAAACCTCCAGTCCCTTAGAATAGAAGTAATTCATGAGTCATGTCGGGTTGCACGCCGCTGTGTTGTCCTTAAGGAACGTAAAGGAAGTTCGGAATTCTCTCGGCTGGGCTTTGATATTTTATCCGGTGGCAAATATAGTCAGGTAGATTATGGACTCATCATGGTATAGTCTTCGCATTTGATTTAACCACAGAACTTAATAAAAGGAGGACGGGTTCGTGAACCCACTTGTAATTATTGTTGGTCCAACGGCAGTAGGTAAAACAGCTCTTGGTGTTGATTTAGCTCGAACTATTAATGGAGAAATTATCTCTGTCGATTCTGTTCAAGTATATAAATATTTAAACATAGGGTCTGCAAAACCAACTATTGCAGAACAACAAAATGTACCTCACCATTTAATCGATTTTTTAGAACCTGATCAACTTTATAGTGCTGCTCAATTTCAAAATGAGGCAAATAGTCTGATTAATAATGTCAGGGAGCGTAATCATATCCCCATAGTGCTAGGTGGAACAGGTTTATATGCCCGTTCATTATTGGATCCTTATGATTTTTCGGAATACAGTCCAGGGCATCTGCGAAAAAAATGGACAGATTTCCTTAGAAAAAACGGAAAAGAAGCTTTATTCGAAAAATTAACAAAACTTGATCCTCTGAGTGCTGAACGTTTACACATTAATGATACCGTCCGGGTTATACGGGCTCTCGAGGTTTTCGAATTAACCGGCAAAACACTGTCCAGTCAAAGACAGCCGGAAAATAATTATCAGCCTCTTGACAACTCAATCATCTATATCGGTTTGACTGCCCCCCGGGAGATTCTTTATAAACGTATTAATTTGCGTTGTGAACAGATGATTTCTGAGGGATTGCTTGAAGAAACCCAACAAATACTGCAAAAAGGATATTCTCCCAAACTTAAGCCCATGCGAAGTATTGGTTATCGACACGCTGTTTGGTACTTATATGGTTTCGTAACACTTAATGAAATGCTGCGGCTTTTGAAACGTGATACAAGGCATTTTGCTAAACGTCAGTTAACCTGGTTTCTTCGTGATCCGCGCATTACCTGGTACGATATTACTCAAATAAGTAATGAAAATATTGTAGAAGAACTAAGTCTGACTTGCGAAGCTATAAAAACTCGTGTAGAATAAGTTAATAGTTAGCTAATAAATCTAGAAAATAATGGTGAGGAGAGAAATTGATGAATAAATCACCTATTAATTTACAAGACAATTTTTTAAACCAGATCCGGAAGGAGAATTTACCTGTAACTATTTATCTGGTAAACGGTTTTCAACTTAAAGGTTTAATAAGGGGATTTGATAATTTTACAGTTTTTATTGAATTTGAAAACAGACAACAAATGGTTTATAAACATGCTATTTCGACAGTTATGCCTATTCGTCCGATAAATTTGGCCTTGGCTACAGGTTCTCAGGATGAACCCAGATCCTAAAACTCCTGCTTAATAATCGAATTTTTTCTGTTAAAATAGTTCGGCTTTAAAGCCGAACTATTCTTTTTAACAGATATTTTGACTCATAAAAATTTCTCATTAATTATTAAAGAAGTTAATGGAATATCTAAACTTAAGCTATTTGATAAATGCAGATAAGCATGTTATATTTTAATTTAGTGCATTTCATTGGTTATGAAGAAAGGAAATATTGTCATTTATGGATTTAGTAAACATTAGAAATATTGCTATAATTGCTCACGTAGATCATGGGAAAACTACATTAGTTGATGCGATGCTCCGGCAAAGCGGTACTTTTCGGGCAAATCAACAAATTGTCGAACGTGTCATGGATTCTAATGATTTGGAACGCGAACGCGGCATTACTATCCTTTCCAAAAACACCTCCATTAATTGGCAAGGAACAAAAATCAATATTGTTGATACTCCCGGACATGCTGATTTTGGCGGTGAGGTTGAACGGGTCTTAATGATGGTTAATGGTGTCCTTTTGATTGTCGATGCCTTTGAAGGTCCTATGCCACAAACCCGTTTTGTACTGCGTAAAGCACTGGAACTAAAACTGGCACCTATCGTAGTAATAAATAAAATCGATCGTCCTGAAGCCCGTCCTGCAAATGTAGTTGATGAAGTATTAGATTTATTTATTGAACTTGGGGCAGATGAAGATCAATTAGATTTCCCTGTCGTATATGTTTCAGCGCGTCAAGGAATTGCCGGATTGAATCCCGATTCCCTTAAAGGTAATCTTGAACCGCTTTTTAAAGTTATTTTAGATAAGATCCCGTCTCCTGAGGCCGACCCTTCTGCACCGTTACAACTACTGGTTACAACGCTTGATTATGATGACTATGTAGGTAAAATCTGTATAGGACGCCTGGCCAGAGGAACTATACATCAGGGTGAGACTATCACTTTAATTAAGCGTGATGAAAGCTTTGAACGGGCTAAGATAAGTAAAGTTTATGTCTTTCAGGGTTTACAAAAAGTTGATAAGCCTGAAGTTTCTGCAGGTGAGATTGTCGCAATAACAGGATTACCAACAGCAAACATCGGAGAAACAGTGGCCTGTGCCCTGAATCCGGAACCACTGCAGGTTATCAAAGTAGATGAACCAACCCTAACAATGAATTTTGTTGTTAATAACAGTCCCTTTGCCGGAAGGGAAGGGGAGTATGTAACCTCGAGGAAATTACGGGAACGACTTTTTAAAGAGATTGAGACAAATGTCAGTTTACGGGTTGAGAAAACGGATTCCACAGACTCTTTTCGAGTATCCGGGAGGGGAGAATTACATCTTTCAATTCTCATTGAGAATATGCGCAGGGAAGGATATGAGTTCCAGGTTTCCAAACCTGAAGTAATTTATAAGACCATTGATGGAGTAAAATGTGAACCTATTGAATTATTAATTTGTGATATCCCTGAAGGGGCCTTGGGTTCGGTAATGGAACTTTTAGGTGCAAGGAAAGCAGAAATGGTTAATATGACATCTTTGACCCCTACTCAACTGCGCGTTGAATTTCTGATTCCCGCCAGGGGCCTGATTGGCTTCCGCGGAGAATTCCTGACTGAAACAAGGGGAGAAGGCATGATGAGTCATGTTTTTCACGACTACGAGCCTTATAAAGGAGAGATTTTCGGTCGGGGACGTGGTGTTTTGATAGCTTTTGAAGATGGGGAAGCTACAACATACGGACTCTATTCAGCCCAGGAACGCGGAACGATTTTCCTTGAGGCCGGCGTCAGAGTATATGAAGGCATGATCGTAGGCGAAAACTCCAGGGAACAAGATATTGAAGTTAATGTTGCCAAAAAAAAGCATGTAACAAATATGCGTGCCAGCGGCTCTGATGAAGCGTTAAAACTGGAAACTCCCCGTAGTTTTTCTTTAGAGCAGGCCTTGGAATACATTGAAGATGATGAGCTATTGGAAGTAACCCCCAAATCAATCCGTTTGCGAAAAAAATACCTTGACCGTACCTCCAGAGTTAAATACTTGAAAAGCCTAAATGGAAGATAAGTATAAAAATAACTTTTGTTTACAGGACACCTTTTTTTACAATTTGCGTATATTAATTGCGAATAGTAATCAATTAGGATGGGAGGTGCCTGTCTTATGCCAATACGCATAACTTTCCGATCGGAGAATAACCTGCCTCCGATCGTTCAGTCATCCGGATCAAAAATTTCGAATAACACAAGAACCGAACCGGATGGAACAGCTAATTCAACATGGATAAGAAAAGGTACCCTGCCATTAACGGAGAAAGAAAAAGTAAGTGCAATTCTGGCTGAGTTAGATATGATGGTCGGCTTATCAACGATAAAACAGTTGATTCGGGAACTCCAGGCCTATGTTGAGATACAAAAACGGCGTACCCGCGAAAAATTGGCAGCAGATCCGCTTGTCCTGCATATGATTTTCCGCGGTAATCCTGGGACAGGTAAAACTACCGTGGCACGCATTGTAGGGAAATTATTTAAAGAACTGGGCACACTGCAAAAAGGACACATCATTGAATGCGAAAGGGCCGATCTTGTTGGAGAATATATTGGGCATACTGCCCAGAAAACAAAGGAACAAGTAAAAAAAGCTTTAGGTGGTGTTTTATTTATCGATGAAGCCTATTCTCTAGCTCGAGGCGGAGAAAAGGATTTCGGCAAAGAGGCTATCGATGCTTTAGTAAAGGCAATGGAAGATAATAAAGATAATTTGATTTTGATTTTAGCCGGTTATCGTCATGAAATGGAATGGTTCCTGCAGACTAATCCCGGGCTTCGTTCCAGATTTCCTATACATATTGATTTTCCCGACTATACCTTGGGGGAACTTCTGGAAATTGGAGAATCCATGATAAAAGCCCGTCAATATGAACTTATTCCGGATACTAGAGAAGCTCTGCGTAATTTCCTTAAAATCACTTTACAAACCCATAATACTTATGCGGGTAATGCACGTCTGATCAGAAATTTGGTGGAAAAAATGATTCGTAAACAAGCTATCCGGCTTTTCCAACGTCCAAGCAATTCGCGGGAAGAACTCTTGCAAATACTACCCGAAGATTTAACATTGGATGATCTTTAAAATAATAATTTCTTTTACGGAGGTATAAATGGATATCTCAGGTAATTTGTCTGGGATTAGGACAAGCCAAATTAGAGAATTACAAAAGCTTTGCGATCTCAAGACAGAACGACATAAACTTATAAATTCTGATTTGGCAGAAGGAATGGCCAGAATAACACAGATCTGGAATCGTGAAATTGCTATCTTTATTTCACGTTCGGGATGGGTTTTTGCAGTTTCGGTCGGCAAACATGCCAGTGTTCATCTGCCTGTTATCGGCGAAAGAAAAGGCGGCAAATTACGCTGCATTCATACTCATCCCAAGGGAAATTCTGATCTTAGTGCCCTTGATTTAAGCGCTTTGTCTGACCTTGGTCTGGAAAGTATGACATCGCTCGCTGTCAGGGAAGGAAAAGTTCACGGCATTCAATTAGCTTATCTCCAAGAAGGAAAGCCCGAAACATTAGATCTTAACCCCGAAATGCTGGAAGATTTTAATTACAGCCAATTCGCTCAAAAAGTCAGGTCTGCCGGTTCTCAAAAAACTGCACTTATTCACAATAACCAGGAAAGAGCATTCTTAATTGGTTTATCTGAAGATAATGAAGATGATGCAGAACAGAATTTCCTGGACGAGTTAAAAGAGTTATCGCTTACAGCCGGAGTAAAAGTTGTTGGACAACTCCTGCAATCCAGACGTTTTTCCCAGTCAAGCAGCTATTTGGGAAAAGGTAAACTAGAAGAAGTGTGTCGTCTGATTCAAGAACAAGAGGCAACTGTCCTGATTTGTGATGATGAACTTTCTCCCAGACAAATGAGGACACTGGAACAGGCTTCCGGTGTCAAAGTACTTGACAGAACCTCGCTCATCCTGGATATTTTTTCTTTAAGGGCCCGTTCCAGGGAGGGAAAATTACAAGTAGAATTAGCTCAATTAAAACACCTGTTGCCTTCCCTGACCGGTCAGGGAAGTATTCTTTCCCGTTTGGGAGGAGGGGTAGGTACCCGGGGACCCGGAGAATCCAAGTTGGAACTTGACCGTCGCCGTGTTCGCAATCGTATAACCCAACTGGAAAAAGAATTAGTTGCAGTACAACAGGAGCGCACTGTTCAGCGCCAAAAACGATTAAAAAGTGGAATTCCATTAATTTCTTTGGTCGGCTATACTAACGCCGGCAAAACAACCTTTATGCAAAAAGCTTTGGAACAGACCGGACAATACAGCGGAATCCCTGTAGGAGAAAATCAGCTTTTCGCCACCTTGGACCCTATTATCCGGCGTATCCGCCTCACTACCGGAAGGAATATTTTACTTAGTGATACCGTAGGTTTCATCAAAAAACTGCCACCCAAGCTGTTAAAAGCCTTTTTAGCTACTTTGGAGGAGGTACAGCAAGCAGACGTATTAGTACATCTGCTGGATGCCAGTCATCCTCAAGCTATTATCCAAGCTCAAACTGTCCAGAATGTTCTCAGGGAACTCGGCTGCGAAAATAAACCAACTATAACTGTTCTAAATAAAATTGACAAGGTTACAAATGACTTTGAAGTTTCCAGATTAGCTCAGCAAGTTGATAATCCACAAGCAATTTCCTTACTTAAAGGAGATTCCCTGACTTTAATTTGGGAACGGATAATTCAACTATTACCGGCAGATATTTATAATTGCAATAAGTAACAGGGGGAACTATACTTGATTTCTATTAATGATTTGCCTAAAACTATTCAACAAGCAGTACTGAATGCCGATTTAATTTTAAAAGAACAAGACCATTATTTGAATGATCTTTTAACACATAATCATATTAAAGTTTTGAATGCTTTTCAGGAAGAAAAGGTTAATAGTTATCACTTGCATGGTTCAACAGGTTATGGGCTGGGAGATTCCGGTCGGGATACCTTGGATTTAGTTTTAGCAAGGATTCTTGGAGCTGAAGCAGCCCTCGTCAGGGGGCAATTTGTCTCCGGAACACATGCAATTGCCTGTGCTTTATTTGGGGTTCTGCGTCCCGGAGACCATTTATTATCCGTAAGTGGTGAACCTTATGATACAATGGAGGAAGTTATTGGTTTAAGGGGAAGCACTCAGGGAAGCCTTAGAGACTTAGGAGTAGATTTTGATTTGGTTCCTCTTGATCAGGGAGGACAATTGCAATATAAACTTATTAAACAGGCAATAACCCCCAAAACACGCTTAATTATGGTACAGCGCTCACGCGGCTATTCCTGGAGAGACTCTATTTCGATCAGCGCTCTTGCGGAACTGGTAACTTATGTCAAGGGGAACTTCCCGGGCATTCCAATCTTTATTGACAATTGTTATGGTGAACTGGTTGAGAAGCAGGAACCCTGTAATGTTGGTGCAGACTTAATTGCAGGGTCACTGATAAAAAATCTGGGAGGCAGCATAGCGCCTGGCGGCGGCTACGTTGCAGGAAAAGCCGATCTGGTTAAACTTGCAGCTCAGCGCCTGACTGCACCGGGAATTGGCGCAGAAGTCGGTGCTACCTTTGCATGGCAGCGTCTATTTTATCAGGGCTTGTTTTTCAGTCCTTTAACCGTTGCTGAAGCTCTGAAAGGAGCAATTTTTTCTGCGGCCTTTTGGCAATCCTTAGGCTATGAAGTTAATCCCAGGCCAAATTCCCGGCGTACTGATTTAATTCAGGCTGTAAAATTATCATCCCGGGAAAAATTAATAGCCTTTTGTCAAGGCCTTCAAAAAGGAACACCTGTCGATGCCAATGTTCTGCCAATCCCGGGAGAAATGCCAGGTTATATGGATGAGGTTATCATGGCAGGGGGAACATTTATTCAAGGAGCAACCAGTGAATTTTCCGCAGACGGGCCACTGCGGGATCCGTACATCGTCTATCAGCAGGGCGGTATCTCCCATACATATGTTAAAATCGGAAATATCTCCGCAGCCTTAAATCTTTGGGAAAAAGGGCTCTTATAAATATGTTTTTAATTCATCCAATTTTCTGATAAGAATGAAAAAACGAGGTGGAATTGTGGAAGAAAAAGCTGTTAAGAGTATAGGGAAATTGGTTTGGGAAATTATTAAAATAATTGTAATTGCCTTTGTTCTTTCCTGGGTTTTAAGAAAATATGTGATTGAAGCAAGAGTCATCCCGACAGGCTCAATGCTCCCGACCATACAATTGGAAGATCGTGTAATTGTTGATAAGTTTTTCTTTAAATATTTTGATCTTATCAGACAAAAAGATATAATAGTTTTTCGTCCTCCTCCAACAGCTCATGCCACAGAAGATTTTATCAAAAGGGTAATAGGGGTTCCGGGAGATGTAATAGAAGTCAAAAATCAGATCGTTTATGTTAATGGAAATGCACTTGACGAACTTTACCTTCTGGAACAGACTAATTTTGATTATGGTCCGGTAACAGTACCTCAAGATTCACTTTTTGTCATGGGTGATAACCGAAATAACAGTGCAGATTCACGAGAATGGGGGTTCTTACCCATCGAAAATGTCTCAGGACGAACACTTTTCCGCTACTGGCCCATTAATCACATAGGTGTACTTGCACGTTAGAAAACACTTTTTTATTAGTTTGAACATATATAATAGCAAGCTGGGTTATTGCTTTTATTAAAGAGCCTTATTTATGCTTTTGATTTTTTTCAGAATCGATCAGATAAATATGTAGTTGAATCAATTTCATAATTAGAAAGGACGGAAGACTAGGCATTATGGATAATAAGAAATTAAAAATTATTATACTTTTTGGTGGGAAATCCGGAGAACATCAGGTTTCTTTAAATTCAGCGAAATCTGTCCTGCAGGCAATTGACCGTTCACGCTACATAGTTCAAACAATTGGTATTTCTCAAGAAGGCCGCTGGTATTGGGGAGCCCATCCCGATCATTTATTAAACGAAAATTTACCAATCTCAAATACTTTTCCACTCGTGACCTTAGTGCATGACCCAAATGATGCTCATTTTATTACTTTGGATGGAACTAAAATTCCTGACAATGGTAAGTTTGATCTTATTTTTCCTGTTCTTCATGGTCCAAATGGTGAAGACGGTACACTTCAAGGATTATTGGAACTGGCAAATGTACCCTATGTAGGCTGCGGTATTTTAGGATCTTCCCTGGGAATGGACAAAGACCGAATGAAAGCAGTATTTGCCCATGCCGGTTTACCACAAGCAAACTATCTTACTTTCCTACGTTCCGAATATAAAAATTCTCCCGCATCCTGTATTCAGAAGGTGGAACAAACCCTGGGATACCCTTGTTTTGTTAAACCTGCTAACCTGGGTTCCAGTGTAGGTATCTCAAAAGCACATAATTCAGCAGAACTACAGGAAGCATTTAAAGTTGCATCTTCATATGATCGTAAGGTAGTCATTGAAGAAAATATTACCGGACGGGAAATAGAAGTTAGCATTCTGGGCAATGATTTTCCTGAAGCTTCATTCCCGGGAGAAATATTACCGGCTAAGGAATTTTATGATTACCAAGCTAAATACAATAATGCAGGATCAAGATTAATCATCCCGGCAGTATTACCTGAAGCTCTAAGTAATCAGTTAAGGCAAATGGCAATCCGTGCTTTTCTTGCCGTGGAAGCTTCAGGCTTAAGCAGAGTAGATTTTTTCGTAACCGCGGATAATAAACCCTTGATTAACGAAATTAATACCTTGCCCGGTTTTACACAAATCTCAATGTATCCAAAACTTTGGGAGTCTACCGGCATTAATTATAACGAACTTATCAACCGCTTGATAAGCTTGGCCTTTGAACGGTATAAGGATAAACAAAATAATCAGATTGCTCACAAGGAATAGACAGAGCATTTCTCTAAAACTTAAAACCTCGCAAAGTATAAACCGGACCAGCAAATTAATCAAATTAATTTTGCTCGTCCGGTTTATTGTTTAATATTTTCTATATAATATTGGGTCCTATAATGAATATTATGTAAAGCTGTAAGTTTAAATATCCGCACCACCTTTCCCGCCCTTCAACTCATAAATCAAATGCGCTGGTGAAAAAAATTCATTTTCTCAACCAACGCATTTGATTTGTTTCATTTTTGATTTATTTCATTACAGTATTTACATCAATAAATGGCATCGCCCCACCGGTAACATTAGGCATTTTGCCGTCCCATTTATCTATGGCTTTCATTTGAGCTTCAATCTTTCTCAATTCAACAAGTTCTGGTGTAACCTCCTGTTTTTGAAGTCTTAGTGATTCGGCCTCAGCCTTAGCTTGTTCGATTTTCTGTTCAGCTTCAATCTCAATTCGTTGTAAATCAAGTTTTGCTTTTAAAGCTTGTTGTTCTGCAATTTGCTTTTGCTCGATAGCATTATTAAACTCATTACTGAACTTAAACTCTGTAATGTTAATTTCATCAAGTTGCATGAAATAGGTTCCGAGCTTATTGGCTAAAACTTCTTTAACTTTAGCACTAACTTCTGAACGCTTAGATATTAACTCTTCTGCCGTATACTGAGCAGTTGCAGCTTTTAGTGCCTCACTTACCGCCGGATCAACAATTCTTTCTTTGTATGATAGCCCGACACTTTGATAAAGTTTGTTAACTTCGTCAGGAATTTGATGAAAATTCACTGCCACAGTAGTAGTAACAACTTGTAAATCCTTAGATGCAGCAGTCTGATCTGATTCAGCTTTTTGAACTCGGACATCAATAGGAACAATTTCTTGTATAAACGGAATTTTGAAATGAATGCCTTCACCCAGTACAACTGGTTTCACAGCACCCAACTGTAAGATAATTCCACGGTGACCCGCTTGTACAATAATAAATGAATTGATCGCAACCACTATGACGACAATAAGAGTAATAACTACAAGTGCTATACGCCCAAGTTTTTGTTGATCAGGAACTAAGTTGATTATGTTTCTGGTTTCCATATCTTCCCTCTTTCCTTATTTAAATTCTACTATTTGAGTCTGCTCATCCTAGATTAACCCTTCAACAATAATTTATTGCCGCTACAGTCAATGATTTTTCCTAAATCATTGTCCTTTAATCGCTGTGAAAACTGCATTTGTTAATTGTCTCAGAAACTAAAAGGGGGTAAGAAGCTAGGATTACATAGACTTAAAATAAAAACAAAATATTAAATTATTAGCAAATTTTGCTTTTGGCAAAGTTTAAGGTTTTTCTTTTAAATACAAAGCACTCAAGTTGAGATGATGATTTATAATATCCTCGCGGGGATCAACAAAAATGTCGATATTCCTAAAGATAAGCAGCACGTTTATTTCCGGAGTTTCCAGTTGCAGGCTCATATCCTTGAAGGCAGGCTGGCCTGGCTGGCCTGGCGGGAATGCTTTGGAAATCCTGTCAATATAGTCATTCATATTCTGCTCCAGGATTACACGGTCATCCAATTCAATCCTCAATGCCGGTATACCCGACTGCGTATTCATGATCCAATTAATCCGATATAAACCTTTATCACCCTTAACTGTAACTGAAGAACTACCCTTTTGATTTTCAGCATAAACCTGCATATCGAGGGCCCAGCGATAATCACTGATATCATAAGCCTCAGGAGGCAGCATCAGTGAAATCCCCATAGAATCAGGTCCGTTTCTGTAAGATTCCTCCGGCTTGGGCCAAGTCTGTTCAAAACCAAGCCTGGCCTTGAATGTCCCACTTTCAGCAAGACTCTTATCAAACCAAGCCGGTAGTTTAGCGTCCTGAGCATTAGCTAAGTAATTTACTGCATCGGTAATTGACACACGTACAGACTCTGCAGGTTCTGCAAATGCCGGACCTATTTGACTATTTACGAACATACCCTGACTAACTAGCAGCTTTTCCAGTCGGTTTACTTGAGCTGTAACGGGCAAAGCATGGTAGCCAACAACTGGTAGAACGGAGATTATGGCCATTATGCAAATCAGGGCAGCAATTAGCGAATGGGCTTTTGCCTTAATAGTAAGTAGCATGACAGACGATATCAGAGCAATAATCCAGATCACGATAAAGGAGTATATGACCATTTGAAGACCTGTCTTTTGCAGTTGATTTATAAAAGCCCAAGCCTCAAAGGCGAGGATCACCAGTGCAGCAATCGGATAAATCCGGCGATAGAATTTAGCCAGTCCGGTTTCGTAACGTGTGACCATAACATG
>JAQVLN010000122.1 GCA_028704155.1 Desulfitobacteriaceae bacterium | reverse complement strand
CGAATTGCCGGTTGGAGTGCCCATCGAATTGAAGAAATTGTTAACTCCGGTAAGGTTACCCGGCCTTCCTACAAGAGCGTTGCCAAAAGGCGTAAATATATTCCTTTAGATGAACGCTAAATAGATAGCCGCAAGGATGTTTATTTACAAAAATAACAGTTTATGTTAATATTAAAACAAGTTCAGATAAAAGGCGGTAAATCAGTGAAGAGGTTAGGTATTATAGGGGGAACTTTTGACCCGATACATTTTGGGCATTTACTTGCCGCGGAAATGGCCAGAACTGAGTTTGACCTGGAAAAGGTGCTGTTTATCCCAACCGGGAACCCTCCGCATAAGGATCTTAACAGAGTAAGTTCTGCCTTACTGCGTTCTGAAATGGTCAGGCGCGCAATTGTTGATAATGAGTATTTTGCTGTTTCAGATTTGGAATTAGAGCGTGAAGGCCCTTCCTATACTGTTGATACCTTGCGTTTTATACACAAGACTTTGGTAATTGATCAGCTTTTCTTTATCACCGGGACAGATGCCTTAAGTGAAGTATTTAATTGGCATTATCCTGATGAACTTTTTAAATTGACCCAATTTATTGGTGTTTTTCGACCGGGATTTGACGCTCAGAGTTTCGTGGATATCTCTTTGCAGGAACATCCGGAAATTGAAGGGAAAATACATCTTCTGAAGGTACCTGCCCTGGGAATTTCGGCAACTGATATTCGTCGGCGTGTGGCAGAAGGAAAGTCAATTCGTTATCTATTGCCCGAATGTGTAAGATTATTCATTATGGAAAATCACCTTTATAAAGATCTTAAATAGGTAACAATTTGCTTTTTAAAGTTGAATAGGACGGTGTTATTTGCTAATACTAGTGACGAATTCAATAATAAAAGGTGGTTATATAAATGACGAGTACTTTGTATGTAGGCAATCTCCCTTGGAATACTACGCCGGAAGATATTGATGTGTTTTTTGGACAGTATGGGGAGGTAATCGGCAGCCGGATAATAACAGACCGGGAATCCGGGCGATCCAGGGGTTTTGGTTTTGTAGAGGTAGCAGATGAAGATGCGGAACGTATGGCTTTGGATTTAAACGGTAAAGAATTTGGTGGACGTCCTTTAACAGTAAATGAAGCCAAACCTAAATAAGTCTAAAAAAACCTGCTTTAAGGAGACTTTCTTTTTGCTGACAGGAAGACGGCAGCAAGGAAGGTCTCCTGATTTTTTATCAGATTGAAGCTGGGTTAATCAAGAAAGGGGATATCTGAGGAACGTGGGATTAGATAGCCAAAATGTTCTGGAATTAGTCTCAAATAGTTTATCTGCTGAGAAATTACGCCATACTATAGGTGTCGCTGATTTTGCCGGAGATTTAGCCCGGCAGCATGGTTTGGATCCTGAGAGGGTCAGGTTTGCGGCCTTGCTCCATGATTTAGCCAAAGAAATCCCTTTGGAGCAGCAACTGGTTTTGGCCCGGCGCTGGAATTTGTTAGATTATCCCGAGGATGAGCTTTCCCCTCAGGTTTTGCATGGGCCCTTGGCTGCCTATTGCCTGGAACATCAATATGGAGTCGATGATCAAGAAGTATTGGCGGCCATCGCACATCATACTTTGGGCTTTCCGGGGATGTCCTGTTTCGAAATGCTGATTTACAGTAGTGATCTGGTTGAACCAAATCGTGATTTTCCAAAAGTGGACAATTTACGTCAAGCCTTGTATCATAATATAGAACAGGGTACTTTAGTTTGTATGGAACATTCACTGGAATATCTTAAGTACTCTAAAAAGCAAATTCATCCGCTGACCATTTTAACCTACGAAGATTTACAGAGGAGGCTGGAATTTGGAACTTGATTTAAAACAACTTAAATATGCCGTATCTCTTGCTGAAGAGAAAAAAGGTAAAGATATTATTCTGCTAAATCTAAAAGGTATTTCCTTAGTCACAGACTACTTTTTGCTGGCAACCGGAAATTCGGTAATCCAGGTAAAAGCGATAGCCAGCCATTTCAAGGAAAAGCTGCCTGAGGTGGGGATTCCTGTTTTGCGTGAGGAAGGTTTACCTGAGGCGACGTGGGTATTGATTGATTGCGGAGACTTGGTAGTGCATGTGATGACACCGGAAACGCGGGAATTCTATAATATCGAGCGTTTATGGGGCGATGCCGAAGTAATGTCTTTGTGATGCCCAATATCTGCTGTCTAAAAGTAATACTCTTGTTCCTTTGGGGGCGAGGGTTTTATCCTGTTGCAGGCTAAATCCCGCCGATAGGGATCTCAGACAATAAAACGAAATATGCTGAATTCTGTTTGGCTTGTGATAATATCCAGTAAAACAAGGCTTGAGAAAGCCCTGATACTCTAAACTTTTTGTAGGGGGAAGTTTAATGCAAGAAAGATATAGTTTTACCGAAATCGAACAAAAGTGGCAGAAGCAGTGGCTGAATGACAACCTTTATAAGGCTGATACTTCTTCAGACAAACCAAAGTTTTATGCTTTAGCCATGTTTCCTTATCCTTCGGGTAATTTGCATATGGGGCATGTCCGCAATTATTCTATTGTTGATGTTATTGCCCGTTTCAAACGGATGCAGGGGTATGAAGTTTTACATCCCATTGGTTGGGATGCTTTTGGTCTTCCCGCCGAGAATGCGGCAATTAAGAATCAAACCCCGCCAGTCGATTGGACCAGGCAAAACATTACCAATATGAGGCGTCAGCTTCAGGAAATGGGTATTTCCTATGATTGGGAGAGGGAGGTTGCTACTTGCCAGCCGGAATATTATCGTTGGACACAGTGGCTGTTCCTGGAGTTCTATAAACATGGTTTGGTTTATAAAAAGAAAGCTGCGGTGAACTGGTGCCCGTCCTGCGCGACTGTGCTTGCTAATGAGCAGGTCGTTAATGGAGCTTGTGAACGTTGCGAAACAATGGTAAGGAAAAAGGATCTGGAACAGTGGTTTTTTAAAATTACTGATTATGCTGATATTTTGCTTGAAGACCTGGACAAATTACCAGGTTGGCCGGAAAAAGTCAAAAGCATGCAGCGAAATTGGATTGGCCGGTCTGAAGGGGTAGAGGCCAGCTTTCCCCTTGAAGGACGGCCTGATCAGCTAACAGTTTTCACAACCCGGTTTGATACAATATATGGAGTCAGTTATGTTGTGCTGGCACCAGAGCATCCTTTGGTAAAAGAACTTGTTGCGGGAACAGAGTATGAAAAAGATATCCTGGCTTTTATTGAAAAAATGAGGGGCTTGAATGAGCTGGCCCGAACATCAACAGAAGTAGAAAAGGAAGGACTTTTTACAGGCCGGTATTGTCTTAATCCCATGAGTGAAGAACGCATTCCTATCTGGATAGCCAACTATGTCTTGCTGGAATATGGGACAGGTGCCGTAATGGGTGTTCCTGCCCATGATGACAGGGATTTTGAATTCGCCCTCAAATACGGGCTTAAAATTGTCCCTGTTCTTCAGAATCCGGCTTGTTCCCGGGAAGAACTGGCCAAGCCTCTGACTGCAGCTTATTTAGTTGACGGAATCATGATTAATTCCAGGGAATTTAATGGGATGCCCAGTAAGGTAGCCCTTGAGCGGATGGCCGATGAAGCTGAAATCCGGGGGGTTGGAAAGCGTAAGGTTAATTTCCGCTTAAGAGACTGGCTGATTTCCCGCCAGCGTTATTGGGGTGCACCTATTCCCATGATTTATTGTACTGAATGCGGGACAGTTCCCGTTCCGGCGGACCGGCTTCCGGTTCTTTTACCGGGAGATGTAGTGTTTAAAAGCGGGGTAAATCCTCTGACTACTTCTGAATCCTTTGCCAATACAACCTGTCCGGCTTGCGGTGGTAAAGCACTGCGGGATACAGATACAATGGATACTTTCCTGTGCTCTTCCTGGTATTACTTGCGTTATACCGACCCGCGCAACCAACAGGCGCCTTTCTCTGAACAGGCAGTTGATTACTGGCTGAATGTCGATCAATATGTAGGTGGGGTAGAACATGCTATTTTGCATTTGCTTTATTCGCGCTTTTTCACTAAGGCTTTGCGTGATTTCGGCTATTTGAAAATTGATGAGCCATTTGAAAACCTACTTACTCAGGGCATGGTCTGTATGGATGGTGCCAAAATGTCCAAATCCAAAGGCAATGTAGTTAGTCCTGGAGAGATTATTGAACGTTATGGTGCAGATACAGCGCGCTTGTTTATTCTGTTCGCCGCTCCTCCGGAAAGGGATCTGGAATGGAGCGAACAAAGTGTTGAAGGTTGTTTCCGCTTCTTAAACAGGGTATGGCGTTTGGCAGCCCAATTCAAACAAATCCTGGAGACCAAGGGGAAATCCGGCGGGAACAGGACTTTTGAGGATCTTGATCCTCAGGCAAAAGAAATGCGCCGCCTAACCAATTTAACTATTCAGCGGGTAAGCGGTGATGTTGGTGGGAAATTTACTTTTAATACTGCAATCAGTGCAATTATGGAACTTGTTAATGCTCTGTATCTATATAAGGAACAGGCCAATGTTAATCTGGAAGTGGCCCGGGAGGCAATGGAAAGTATCGTGCTTCTGCTTGCTCCGTTTGCTCCGCATCTTACCGAAGAACTATGGTCTGAACTAGGGTATTCGGCCAGCGTACATGTCCAGGAATGGCCGAAAGTAGATGAAAAAGCCCTTGTCCAGGATGAAAAAACTATTATTTTGCAGGTTAACGGCAAAGTAAGAGACAGGATTAAAGTGCCGGCTTCAATCAGTAATCAGGAATTGGAGGCCAAAGTAGTTGCTCTCGAAAAGATTCCGGAATGGACTCAGGGAAAAGCTATCGCCAAGGTGATAATTGTTCCGGGCAAATTGGTTAACCTGGTGGTTAAAGGATAAATAACCGACTTAAAAACACAGCCTGTCAAGCTTAATTGGCAGGCTGTGTTATCTTTTTCGACAAAACAAGTCACATTTCACAGCAGGAATGTACGACAAAGATAGGGAACAGATAGAGTATTTGCAGGAATTCGGAGAATAGCTGCAAATATATAGTTAGTTTGGTAAAATATATGAAAGGATGGTTTGAAAAAATGAGTTATGATCTTATTGCGAAACTGGTACATGAACATGTCAAAAATCCGGAGAATAGCTTAACTAAGGGAAAGAGGCTGCCTGAAAAAGAAGTTAAGACTGCTGAATTAGCTATCAT
>JAQVLN010000121.1 GCA_028704155.1 Desulfitobacteriaceae bacterium | reverse complement strand
CTCTTTCTACCAAACTAATTTCCTCATAAAAATAAGGCCAGTTTTCCTCTAAAAGAAAACGCAAGCTGGTAATAGCGTGTCCCATAGTAACTTGATACATAGCTTGTCTCTGATGTTCAAGTTTTGCTAATTCCTCTACAGTAGTATCCTGTTTGGCAACAACTTTATCTAACCAGCAAAGAATGGGCTTTCCTTCTACACCCAAATCTCTTATCCGTCTAAGCAGCCTTTCGGCATAACTGGTAGATAGTGTGGGCGCACTCATTGTTTCAAGGATTTTCGCCCAATGTTCCGATCCTTTATCGCTTTTTAAGAAAGGTTCCAACCATTTCTCAGCTGCCCGGCGTTCATTTTGAGTATAGATTATTTGCTCTGCCAATCTCCGGATATTTTCCAGTAATACAATTCTCAGCATAGTAGGAATTGCCCATAATTCACCGCTTGATAACGGAATTTGGGACTGATAAGTATTAATAAATTCCTTCAGGACATCTCCTTGTAGTTGACTATCAGTATGCTCAACGAACTCAATCATCAACGCATAGACCCTGGGATAACCCTGATAATTTCCACTTGCCAAATGGGGCAGTTCTTTTTGATATTTTCGGGGAAGACTTTTTTGCAATTCAGCCTTAATATCTTTAAGAAGATAATAGTTATCTAAAAACCATTCAGCTGCGGGAACCATATCGTCGGTACTCAGTACATAAGAAGTAATTTTTTGATAGGCAGCTTTCAAATATTCCATATTTTGAGAGGCACGCGGTAATAATTTTCGTTTAATATTCCAGACACCGCTTTGAGAATGATAGTGAGCAATCTCAAGGGCATGTTGTAAAAGATCCTCCCGATTTAGATTAATGTCACGCAAAGGATGACTTAAACCTACGCTTTCAATAAAATTCATATTCCACTCCGCATTTCGAGTTTTTTGTATCAATATAAATTATATCCATTAATCCCCACTTCATTCGTTGTTTTGCAGATCACATCTTGATTTGGTTGTAAAATTAAAAACGAAAGATATTTTTGCAGCTGCAAAAATATCTTTCGTTGAGTTTCATGCAATCCTTACCCTTTATCAAAACGCTCATTAAATTCATCAAGCGTAAGAAGAATTTGTCTGGGTTTACTGCCTTCAAAACCACCAACAACACCCTTCTCCTCTAACATATCCATTAAACGGGCAGCCCTGGCATAGCCCAATTTTAATTTCCTTTGAAGATAAGAAACTGATGCTATCCCCGAACTGATAAATAATTGACCGGCATTTATAAATAAACTGTCATCCGGTCCGTTGGATTCCTCAGTCTTATTCTCGGAAAAAAGATGCTCCGGATCTAAATAATCAGGTCCACCCTGAGATTTCCAATAGGCTATAATCCTCTGAACCTCTTCATCATTTACCAGACAACCTTGAACACGTTGTGGTTTATTTATACCTTGAGGTGAATATAACATGTCACCTTTGCCTAAAAGTTTTTCAGCGCCTGTTGCATCAAGTATTGTTCTTGAATCAATTGACGAAGTTACTGCAAATGAAATCCGGCTGGGAATATTAGCTTTTATAATTCCTGTAATAACATCTACAGAAGGTCTTTGGGTAGCAATAATCAAGTGAATACCGGCAGCCCGGGCCATTTGCGCTATGCGACAGATTGCCTCTTCAACCTGACCGGCAGCAACCAACATAAGATCAGCAAGTTCATCAATGATAACTATTATCCACGGAAGTGCCGGAGCCGTATCCTCAGTCATTTTAGATGTTTTCAGATTATTATAACGTTCAATATCACGGACACCTGCAGCTGCAAAAAGTTCATAACGAGTTTCCATTTCCTTAACAATCCATTTCAAAGCTACAGCTGCTTTTTTCGGATCTGTAACAACCGGGGCAAGCAGGTGAGGAATTCCATTGTAGTGGTTTAACTCTACCATTTTAGGATCAACAAATAAAAATTTAACTTCATCAGGTGTAGCATTAAAAAGTAAGGAATTAATCAGTGTCGTTATACAAACACTTTTACCGGAACCTGTAGCACCTGCTATCAAAAGATGAGGCATCCTGAAAAGATCGACAATTACTGGCTGATCAGCAATATCTTTACCTAACGCAACTTTTAATTTAGAAGGATTCTGCTCATAGGCCGGGGTCTCCAATACTTCCCTGAAAGGCACTGCCCGAGGATTTTTATTTGGCACTTCAATACCAACAGCAGATTTTCCTGGTATAGGTGCTTCAATTCGCACATCCCTTGCCGCTAAAGCCAAGGCAATATCATCAGCCAGGTTAACAATTCTGCTGATTTTTATCCCGGGTGCCGGAACAAGTTCATATCTGGTAATTACAGGTCCCCGCGTAACTCTAATGACTTTTGTATTTATTCCAAAGTCATTCAAAACGCCTTCAAGCTTTCCGGGGGATTCTGTTTCCTGAACAGACGTATCTTTTTCGATATTATTTAATAAATCACAGCCAGGCAACCGCCAGGACTTCCTGATTCTTAAGGGAACATTTGAATCTTCGGCCAGGGCCAATACTTCATCTATTGTCAAATCCTTATCTACGGTTAATATTTCTTCAGAAGCTTCTACAGAATCAATTCCTTCTTTGGATTTGTTAATTTCCGGTTCATCAGTTTTCGATTCAAGAGAAACAGAGATTTGTTCAACTCCGGTATTTTCCTGAATATTAGTTGGAAGTTCCTGCTCCGAAAAAGCTTCTTCATCAGGAATATTCTGATTCTCGTTATCGGTTTCAGTTCCTTCCGGAAATTCGGGAATTGCATTCTCAACAGGTTCGATAGTCTCAACAGCTTCAACAACCTTAACAGCTCGTTCAGGAATATTTTCCTTACTGCAGTTCCCGGAGAGCTTTGATTCTTTATTCACAATCTCCCTTAATACTTCACGATCTACTTCTTCAATATATCTTTTCAATCCCTTTAAGGTTGTTATTCTAACAGGAGATTTAAAGGATCGTTGTCCTTCACCAAAATAAGTGGGAAAGTTATTTCCCAATTCATTCATCTTTTCAGACTCAAGAACATCTGCTTTTTCAGTCCACTTCATTGAGGAAAAATAATTATCAAAGCCGCGTATCGGAACAATTTTAGTTGGCGGTAATAAAAATGTCTGCTTTGGTTTATAACTCTCAGCCTTGATTAGATTGGCAGATGCTTGTTCATTCGCTTTGACAGATTCTCTTGCGTACTTATATCTGCGGGAATAGGAATTTTTTATTGTATAGCGTGGCCAAAGTAATAGGGAAAATATCAGGCACAAAAATGTTATAAGCCATACCATATTTCCGAATATTACAGAAAACAAGGAAAATATATTCCTGCCCAGTCCGGTTAGACCAAATCTCCCCAGTATACTAAAGATCGCAATAATTATAAAAATAATACTTACTGACTTTCTTATATATATTCCCATTCTTGCCAATTACGACCCCCCCCATTTCCTATCCTCTTCAATTATGTCAATGGAGACTAATAATAAATTTGATTATTGGTATTTCGTCATTATTATTTATTTCACAGAAAGGACACTGATAACGATTTATTGAGTAACATATTAACTATAATATTATATTTTAAAATAAGAACTGGAGTTTAATAATAGATTACCAGAAAAACAATATTTTAGACAGAGCGTATATCTAATTAAAATAATTTGAAAGGAAAGATCCAAGTGTATATCTTAAAGATTATTTTCGGTTTTATAATCTTTGCTATCATATTAACTGTCTCCATATTTTGGGTTATAAGCAAATTAGAAAAGCTTTTTTGCCATCAACGTAATTTTATTAATAATAATTTTAAAAAGAATTAGGATTCTTGAAAGCAAGGCCGAAAAAATAAATATAATTACGCTTCAATGAAATTACTCCTTGATCCCCAAGTAAGCTTGTAAGTCATAAATACTTGAGCTGGGAATATCTATATGTCCTAGTTTAATTCTACCGAAAGGGCTATGGTAATCACTGCCGCCAGTTGCTAACACCGCACTTTTTGAAGCTAAATCAGCATAATAGGCAATCAAATTATCTCTGTTTTCCCAATAACCATAATATACTTCTAAGCCTATCTGACGATAAGCTAATAATTCTTCAACCATTCGAATTTCGGGCAACAAACCAGGATGTGCTAAAACCGGCAAACCACCGGAGGCAAATATTAAATCAACAGCTTCTTGAAAAGGATGTTTTGAAAACGGCAGATAAGCAATTCCGCCTGGTTTAAACAAACTGATAATTTTTCTTAAGGTTTCCCTGTCCATAAGTTTTTCTTTTTTGATAAAAGTCCGGATAATATGACCCAAACTAATCGCAACCCCGGCAGTCGCCTCTTTTTCAACATCTTTCCATTCTAATGGAAAACCGGATTGGTTTGCTTTTTTAATCATTTTTAAAGTAAGGGCGGTTCGTTCAATGCGTAATTCTTTCAGGCGATTTTGCAAAACCATATTCTTAACATCTCTGAAATAACCTAAAAGGTGTACTTCCGTATCATGATAAAAAGTTAAAAACTCTACTCCGGGGATTATTTTCAAACCACTTGCAGGAGCTAAAAGCTGAGCAGTCACAATTCCCTGAGTGGATTCATGATCGGTAATAGCCAGGGTATTGATACCTTCTTTTTTAGCTAATTCAATAATCTCCTGAACAGATAAGTATCCATCCGATTCTCTGGTATGCACATGCAGATCAAATCTCATAAAACGGCCACTCCCAGTATAATTTATAAAAAGTTATGCAATATTCACTCATCTAAGAATAACACTAATAATATATTTTGCCTACTCTACATTGAAGTAACAAGCACATGTCCAAAATAATGAAAATCTGTCGCTTATTCTTTAATTTAATTATTTTTTTATTGACACTACTTTTATTTTCCGCTATAATTCAATTCGTCACTGAAATTATATACAGGGGATTAGTTCAATGGTAGAACAGCGGTCTCCAAAACCGTCGATACGGGTTCGAATCCTGTATCCCCTGCCAGCCAGTACCAAGGGTTTCGGCCCTTTTTGTTTTTTGCCTTTGGGGTTTGGACAGGTTTTGGACAGGTTTATTATTTTTGGTCAAATTAGACAATCGAGTAGGGAGGATTTTCTCCTCCCTCTCACACCACCTAGCATGCGGATCCGCACTAGGCGGTTCAATTCAAATAGTAATCCACACAACTAATGAGTCCTCGCTTTGCGAGGATTTCTTTTGA
>JAQVLN010000030.1 GCA_028704155.1 Desulfitobacteriaceae bacterium | reverse complement strand
GTCATACTTATAAACAGAGTCCTACACAGACTCTGTTTTCCTCTGATCACGCAACACTTCATACAAAGAAGCAGCTTCATTAGCTCTAACATTAGAGCTAATATCCAAAATTTTTACCTCCAACAGGCGATGCCCAATTTCTATAATAATAATATCACCGACTTTAACTTCTGCCGAAGGCTTAGCAATTTTTCCGTTTAGAGCAATCTTCCCGCCTTCACAAATATCCTTTGCTACCGTGCGCCGTTTAATTAAACGTGATACTTTGAGAAACTTATCAATACGCATAATACACCTTTTTCATTAATTAAGAAATCAGGTTCTGACAGCATCGGCCTGAACCCGATTTTCACTAGCTGTCTCCTTATTTTTGGACAGCGTCTCTAAGTGCCTTTCTGGCTTTAAAGCCAGGAACCCTTGAAGCTGGAATCGTAATTATTTCTTTGGTTTGAGGATTTCTGCCAGTGCGTTCTGCACGATTTTTTACTTCAAACGTACCAAAACCTGCAAGTTGAACCTTTTCATTTGCGGCTAAAGTTTCTTCGATTGCATCAAATACAGCCTTGACTGCCTTCTCTGCATCTTTTTTAGACAATTCAGCTTTCTCAGCAACAGCGGCGACTAACTCTGCCTTATTCAAGTTGCTCCCTCCCAATTATCAGATCATTTATGCGTATATTTCGCGACAAATTAACAAACTCCTGCTGATTATGGACATTACAAGATAACTTTGCCTTTTTTTCTTCACTTTTAGCCTTTTCCCACAAATTATCCATCTCTCCCAGAGAAAGTTCCTTAAGATTAGTATCTGAAACCAAGGCAAAATCCTGCATTTTCATAAAACGTTTCTGAAATTTCCGCACTGTATTCCTGAGAACTCCTTCAGCATCTAACTCCAGGAAACGCGCCAGATTTACAATTGAAAATAGTAAATCACCTAATTCCTCATATATTCCTTCATTGTTTTCCACGGCAATTTCCAGTTCTTTTAACTCTTCATGAATCTTGTCCAAGGGACCGGTAATATCCGGCCAATCAAATCCGAACTCAGCTGCTTTTCGCTGAATACGGTCGGCAAACAATAGAGCCGGCAGTCCCTTGACCCCAGAGAAAAAATCTTCAGGTTGAGGTTTTCGAAAACCTTTTTCCTCAATCTTTATTTTTTCCCAGTTTTCTGTTACCTCACTCGAGTTAGTTGCTTTTCCATTGCTAAAAACATGGGGATGTCGTCTTATTAGCTTGGATATAATTCCCTCCAGGACATCCTTTAGTTGAAAATCATTTTCCTCTGCAGCCAATTGGGTATGGAAAATAATTTGTAATAATAAGTCTCCCAACTCTTCAGCCAGATTATTCATATCCTTATTTTCAATAGCTTCAATCACTTCATAGCTTTCTTCAATCAAAAAAGGAATGAGAGACTCATGGGTCTGCTCCCGGTCCCACGGGCAACCGTGGGGAGAACGTAACATTCTCATTAACTCCTGCATTTTCACCAGAGAAACCGCCCTTGGGCAAGGAGGTATAACAACAGTTGTTAAATGATTAAATTTCTGATGGTCTAATTCATGCAGTAAAACCTTTTGCAGTGTTTGATCACCCGTTCCTAAAGACTGCATAATAATCATAACCAAGTCATCAGGATAAACTTCCATTAAATCTAATTTAACATCTGAAGCAATCATTTTATCATATACCTGTGGAATAACCAACCATTCGCGGCCTGTTATTCCTGAATTTTTTAGATCATTATAATTTTTAACCAGCAGTCCTTCAATTGGGTCAAAAGGAACTGCTGAAAATATTCCGTCAAGAAAACTAAGTGCTGAATGAATAATAATTTTATGCTGCCATGAAAGTTTTTGGAAAATCACAGCTACAGTTTTTTCAGCAACAGATGGATGCCCGGGAACAGCATAAACAACTTCGGCTCCCGGAGTCATCTCTTCCTGGATCCTTTCGACAATTTTTTCATAAACTTCTTCGAAAGAATTCTCAGAGTTATAAATATGATCAAAAGTTTCTATAACCAGGCCACTATCAATTAAATTCTGAACACACGGATGTTGAGACGTACGAACAAATATTTTACGGATAGTTTTAAGCAAACGGAAATTTCCAATTGTCATTTGATCCAGGCTGCCGGGACCAAGCCCAATAATATGAAGACATGCACCCATAAACCACACCTCCTAAGCAAATGATACGTGATTACGCTAAAAAAATCCAGAAAATAACCCCCACCTGCCAGCGAGGGTTATTTTTGGGTTATTGTTCCATTTGCTTAGCTAAAAATCCAGCTGCAGTTTCCGCCAGTTTGATTTCCAACTCACCCATTGTAACATTTGGGTCTTTGGTCATTAAGAGCACAGCTCCAATGGGATCTCCTTCAGCTATAATAGGTGCAATAACTTCATTGGTTAACTTGCAGTCATTTTCCTCATCATTTTCCAGACAAGCTTTACAGGCAGCATTTTCTTCATTCTTGGTAATTACAATGGTCTTTCGCTCTTCCATTGCTTGTTCTGTTATCGATCCAACAGGCTTATTTAAGTACTCCTTTTTTGATGCTCCGGAAATCGCAATAATAGTATCCCGGTCGGCAATACATGCTATGTGGCCTGTAGCTTCAAATAATGAATCGGCATATTCCTTGGCAAATTCCCCTAATTCACCAATTGGAGAGTATTTTTTTAAAATCACTTCTCCTTCCCTATCAACAAATATCTCTAACGGATCCCCCTCACGTATTCGAAGTGTCCGACGAATTTCTTTCGGAATAACGACACGTCCAAGGTCATCAATTCTTCTAACTATCCCGGTTGCCTTCATTAACATTTTCCCTCCTTTTGCCGATGCTTTTTATCATTGATAGTATATAACTGAAAACAAAAGATTATTCATTATTTTCCAAGACAAATAAGAACATTCCACACATTAAAAGCAGCAAGGAATGTCCCCAATAAATAACATTTATTTCGTAAATCAGAGAATTTTATTTGGCAGGTTCGCTTGTCTCCGGTTTATATTCTTCGGCATATTCTATTTTTGCATTATCTCGCAATTCTCTAATATAATTATCGATTCTTGCATTTATTGCAGCCGTTGCTACTATATCCTTTTTCGCAGCCAAGTCTGCAGCACTAGCCTGTTTGTATTCCTCAACCAGAATTATGTGATAGCCATATTCTGTTTTAACAGGTCGGCCAGAATATTCACCCACTTTTTGTTCAAAAGCAGCCTTTTCAAATTCGGGAATCATTTGGCCACGCGAAAAATATCCCAGTTCTCCTCCGGAACTCTTGCTTCCCTCATCAATAGATTTTTCCTTGGCTAACTGTTCAAAATTAGCCCCTTCTTTAAGTTGAACAATAATTTCATTAGCCTCTTCCTCAGTATCAACTAAAATATGACTGGCCTTAACTTGATCATAATTTTTTTCATAATATGCTTTTATATCATCCTCGGTCAATTCCGTATCTGAAGATATTTTTTGGTTTAGAGATAAATAATTTTGCAAATCTGATTCTGTCATCCCTGTCCATTTAAGTCTTTCTTGAAATTGTTCTTCTGTATCAAAGCCTTGCTTGATCTCTATTTCCTTTTCACTAATCTTGGGATCATCGGTTTTAAGCTTAAGCTTTTGAACTTCCTGGGAAATTATTTCATTCAAAATCATACACTCAAGAATTTGCTTTTTAAGTTTAATCAAGGTTTCTTTCCCATCTTCAGTAGTAAAATCTACTTGTTGCTTTTCATAAATCACTTTAGCATCATTAACACGTGTATTGTATTGATCCAGGCCGATAACTGTACCGTTAACTTTTGCCACCCATTTACTGGACGTGCAACCAGTTACGGTTAATATCATAACAAATATAACTGTAACCAGACCCGCCAGGGACTTCTTCATTAATACCCACCCTTTCACTTTTTTGAGGTCATTATATCAAGGAGTTATTTGGCAGGCAATCCTGCTAAATGTGTCAAGTACCCGGATCACAGCTTTTAATATTTCAACTTGTTCCGTCATACGTAAGCGTATATCACATTTTAAATTCCCACTAGCTATTGTTCCGAATGATAGCGGCGAAGGACAACCTGCAGCAACAGCCATCAATTGTTCTCCATCCAATCCCGGATCGGAAGCAAAATGCAAACTTACATTATTCTTTACTTGTTTAATCTGTTCAATTTTGAGAGCTACCGCTAACCATTTTATCTTGATAATCTGAAAAAGGTTCTCTACCTCTCGAGGAGGAGTTCCAAAACGATCCACTAACTCGTCAAGCATTTCCCTTAAATCTTCCTCTTCCTTAATCACGGCCATTCGTTGATATATTGAACTTTTTATTTGCTGATCAGGTACATACTCATCAGGCAAAAAGGCATCAACTTGTAATTCGACGCTGGGTTCAATAATCTCTTCCACTCTTTCGCCGCGCAGTTCACCGACCGCTTCTTTCAACATTTGACAATATAAATCAAATCCTACAGCGGCCAGTTGTCCATGTTGTTGGGCACCAATAATATTCCCTGCCCCGCGGATTTCCAGATCCCGCAAAGCAATTTTAAACCCTGAGCCAAATTCCGTAAAATCCCGGATAGCTCCTAAGCGCTTTTCAGCCAATTCACTTAATATTTTTTGCGGCCTGTAGAGAAAATAAGCAAACGCCTTACGATTGGAACGTCCAACACGCCCCCTTAACTGATAAAGCTGGGCAAGTCCTAACCTGTCGGCTTCATCCAGGATCAAGGTATTGACATTAGACAGATCCAAGCCAGTTTCAATAATTGTTGTACAAACCAAGACATCTTTTTCCTTCTCCAAAAAAGCTAACATCTCTTTTTCCAGAGCCCCTTCGCTCATTTGACCATGGGCAATTCCACAACGAGCTTCCGGGACAAGTTGATTAAGAAACCTGACGACCTGATCCATATCCTCAATCCGGTTATGAACATAAAATACCTGCCCACCCCGTTGAATCTCCCGCCTCACTGCGTCTCTTATCAGGTCAGGCCTGAATTCCATTACATAAGTCTGCACAGGGTAACGGTCCTCCGGAGGAGTTTCGATCACACTCATATCCCGTACCCCGACCAATGACATATGGAGGGTCCGTGGAATGGGAGTCGCGGTTAAAGTTAAAACATCTACATTTGTTTTGAGTTCCTTAAGTTTTTCCTTGTGAGCCACCCCAAACCTTTGTTCTTCATCAATAATCAAAAGACCTAAGTCTTTGAATTTTATTCCCTCGGATATTAATCTATGTGTCCCGATTACAATATCTATGCTGCCTTCTTTGAGCCTGTTGATTATTACTTTCTGCTCCTTGGCAGAGCGAAAGCGGCTTAACATTTCAATTATAACAGGATAACCGTCGAATCTCTCCCTGAAGGTATTGAAATGTTGTTGCGCCAGGATTGTTGTTGGAACCAGAATAGCTACCTGCTTACTATCCATTACGGCCTTGAAGGCAGCCCGTAAAGCTACTTCAGTTTTACCGTAACCAACATCTCCACACAATAACCGATCCATCGGACGGGGACGCATCATGTCTTCTTTGACTTCTGCGATACATTGTCGCTGATCCGGTGTTTCCTCATAGGAAAACTTTTCTTCAAATTCAGTTTGCCAAATATTATCCTGAGAAAAAGTATAACCTTTACCGGCTTCCCTTTTAGCATATAATTTCACCAGATCTATAGCCATTTCTTTCACAGTATTCCTGGCCTTATTTTTTACCTTATGCCATTCATTTCCGCCCAGCTTATACAGTTTAGGTACAGCATCTGCATCACTGCCCAAATATTTTTGCAGTAAATGGAGCTGGTCAACCGGAACATAAAGCCGATCTGTCCCGGCATAATGGAGGGCAAAATAATCTTTTTCCACTCCGCTGACAGTTATTCTTTCGATACCGTTAAATCGACCAATCCCATGCTGGACATGAACTACGAAATCCCCCGGCTTAAGATCGGAAAATTGCAGACGCTGAAGATTCTTGCTTTGCGGTTGGGACCTTTTGGCAACAACTTTACGTTCCCTTTTGTATATTTCACTTTCGGTTAGTACAGTGATTTTGGCTAAAGGAAGTTCAAATCCCTGGGCCAGGGAATAAGGATAGACAAAAACCTGTCCCCCGCCAATTCCTCCTTTCAGTAATTTCAGACGGGCAAACACTCCCCGGTCCTTAAGCCCCTGAATTAAACGCAGGGCATGGTCCTCATCTCCAGCAAACAGCGCCACGACATTGCCGGCATTCAGCCGATGTTCAATCTCCTCAACCAATAAACCTGTCTTCCCGGTAAAACCAGTTAATGGGCGAACGGTTTGATTAAAAATATTCCGTGATCTCAAGCCCGGTGCTTCCCTTAGCAGGGTTGAAAGCACAAGCAGATAATTCCCTTTACCATAATTTAAAATATGTTCATAGGTAATAAATTGATTTGCCGGGTTTACAAAAGCTTCCCCTTGTTCAAGCTGCCTGCTAAACTCCTCCAGTCTCTCCCTTTCCTGAAAATCCAATTGTTCTTTTAAGCGCATAGGTTCATCTAAAATAACCAAGCGTTCCGCGGAAAGATAAGAAAAAAAGTCCACAAACTCTCCCTGAACCAAACTCAGATAGGGATAAACATTTTCATCTAATATTCCTTGATCTAATCTTTCAATTAGGTTGTCAATCTTTAAATTTAAACGCTCAGCTTCTTCCTGCCGCCTGAACCGCTTTAAACGACCTAAAGCCCTGCGGCTTTGGTCCATAATTTCCCACCTCAACTGCTGAAGTTGGTCATTTGTCAAAATATACTCCAATACAGGTACAATCAGGACCTCTTCAAGGACTGTTACTGATTTTTGAGTTTCAAAATCAAAGTTACGAATGGAGTCAATCTGATCATCAAAAAACTCTAAACGGACAGGCCCACTTTCTAATGGAGCAATATCCAGGATTCCACCGCGCAAAGCAAATTGTCCCTTTCCCTCAACTAACGGAACACGTTCATAACCTATTGTCAGCAGATTCCTGAGGATATCCGGTATTGAATAAGTTAAACCAACTTTAAATTCCAGACAATGCTGCCGCCAACTTTCCAGTGAAAATAAACGTCTTTCTACTGCCAGGACTGATGCAACAATAGTGAAGGAATTATTCCTGGTCAAATCCTTAAGTACGCGAATACGTTCAGCGGTAGTTTCCTTACTCCGTCCCAACACTTCAAAAGGCAGCCATTCAGTAGTTGGAAATAAAAATATCTTTTTTCCGGGCAACCAGGTCCGCAGGTCATTAACCCATTTTTGGGCCTGTTCTTCAGAATACGTTAAAATAAGGGCAGGCATATGTTTACTTAATAATTGTGCAACAAAAGCCGCCTTTTGGCTCCCGGTTAAATTATGAACCATTGGCGGAGTATTTGATTTATTTAGGGTTTTCTCGACAGCGCTTACTTCAAAACCTTGACTCAAATAATCATAAATTGTACAGAGATTCAAAACTGGCCATCCTTTCAACGCAGTAAAAAAGATGAACGTCCAAAAATAGACCCCCATTATTTTCCGATAAAGCTAAATTTTTATTTGCTTAATGATAAACCACCTGTGTCAGCAGTTCTGCTCCGCTCCCGGTCTCGGCCTCTACTTGCCTTAAACATTCCGGGCAAAGCGCATAGGCAACATTTCCAACAACATTTATTATAGAATCCGGGTACTCATTGTTCAAGTCAAATTCAAGCTCTCCCAAAATTAAATCACAGGCCTGGCAAATTTTTAACATTAACATTGCAGACACCTCCGCTACTAGATTGTCCACAACATTAAGAGGTTATACTTTCCTATTTATTATATAGATTCATAGCCTTATTATGATTACCACCGGCCCAAAGGAGCGCAGCTTTTTCCACCCGGTCCAAAATCCCGTCCAAATCCTGTACTTCATTAGGGAAAAATGGCGCTAATACATAACGAACAGTATCCCATTGCTCTGGCGGCCTGTTGACGCCAATTTTTAAGCGCCAAAATATTTCGGTCCCTAATTCTTCAATTATTGAACGAATACCATTATGACCACCGGCACCCCCTCGATTGCGCAAACGAATTTTTCCTAACGGCAAATCTATATCATCATGTACTACCAATAAGTCCTCACCGGATAATTTATAAAAATTTACTAATTCCCTTACAGAACGGCCACTAAGATTTATATAGGTCTGAGGTTTTAAAAACAACAAGTGCTTACCGGCTATTTGACCCTCTGCCATAAGCCCTTGATATTTTGCCTTAAAGACTATATTAAGGTCTTTTATCAGTCTGTCTATAGCAAGAAATCCTATATTATGCCGGGTTTTGGCATATTCCGCCCCAGGGTTCCCCAACCCGATAATTGTTTTCATTGCTACACCTCTCAAAAGACTATTCGCCTCGTATCTTTTGCATATTACAAACACTCACTGAATAAAGTTTTATAAAATAGAATTGTCTTGTGGCAAACCGAGTCCAGTGTTCCGTCCTGAAAACTGACATTTGGACAGCACATCGAACTTTCATTATTTGAATATAAGCACAAAAAAGGGGGCAAAACTGTGAAAGCTAGTCGGAAGTTTTTATCCTTGCCAATAATCTCTCTTCGAGAAGGCCAACACATTGGTTATGTAAAAAACCTTGTTTTCAATCCTCAGACTAAGTCCCTTGCCGCGATTATAGTAGATAAAGGCCTCTTTAAAGACCAACGGGTTATTCCCTATAACAAGGTAGTCAGTGTAGGTGTGGATGCTATTACAATTGATAAATGTGCCTATGTAGAAAAACCCACCAATATCCCTGAAATCCTGGACCTCATAAAGAATAAGTTAAATATCATCGGTACCAAGGTCATTACCGAAAGCGGGAAAACCCTGGGTGTTGCAGAAGAATATTATATTAATCCGAAAGACGGAAAAATGACCCATATTGAGATTAGCAGCGGGAAAATTGAAGGTCTTTTAAAAGGCAAAACCCAATTGAAGGCAGAAAATCTGATCACCATTGGCCAGGATATCATAGTGGCATTAAAAGGCAGTGAAATAGCACTGACAGTCTCAGATAAAGGAATTAACGATACCCTGAAAACGATCTTACATTCAACCGGTAATTTTGCAGCAGGAACTAAACAAACTGTTAGCCATTACTTTAAAAAAGAAAAGCCCAGTGATTACGAAAAAAGAAGTTTAGAATGCTCGGACAATGAAACTCAGATCTGTGAAAAAGCTTTTGACTCCAAGGATAACATCTCTTCCTGACTACCCTGAGTTAATACATAATGCACAATTCATAAGTACAATGTACAAGTACCTCCTGATTACAAATTATGCATTACAATAATGATGATACAAAAATAAAGTTTTGGATATCTTAAAGCAAATAACTAATCAAATAATTTACTTACAGAAAGATCCTCATGAATTCGGGCTATTGCTTCTCCAAGCAATGGTGCAACTGATAAAACTTTAAGCTTAGGTATTCTTTTTTCCGGAGGTACAGGTATAGTATTGGTCACAATTAATTCTTTGATAACAGAATTCTCCAAGCGTTCTATGGCAGCCCCAGATAAAACAGGGTGAGTACAGCAAGTATAAATTTCTTTAGCACCTCGTTCCTTAAGAGCCCTGGCCGCATGAGTAATTGTGCCGGCTGTATCAATGATATCGTCAATCATAATGGCAGTCTTGCCCTCTAAATCACCGATAACATTCATTATTTCCGATACATTAGGTTCAGGCCTCCTTTTGTCTATAATCGCTAACGAAGCGCCGATACGTTCAGCTAAACCCCGCGCACGGGTAACCCCCCCTAAATCAGGTGAAACAACGCAAACATTATCAAGCTGCATCTCGAAAAAATACTCAGCCAAAATTGGAACTCCCAGTAAATGGTCTACAGGAATATCAAAAAAACCCTGAATTGCAGGAGCATGCAAATCCATAGTTACTACCCGGTCAGCTCCTGCTTTTGTTATCAGATTTGCCATTAATTTAGCTGTAATCGGGTCCCTGGCTTTTGACTTGCGTTCTTGACGGGCATAACCATAATAAGGCATTACGGCAGTAATCCTACGCGCTGACGCGCGTTTTAAAGCGTCAATCATTATTAATAAAACCATAATATTATCATTTGTAGGCATACAAGTTGGCTGAACAACAAAAGTATCTGCTCCACGAACACTTTCACCTATATCAATGCTGGTTTCTCCATCACAAAAATTCGTCACTTTTGATATTCCCGGAGGTATTCCTAAATATTCTCCTATTTCCTCGGTGAGCTCCGGATTAGCGGTTCCGCAGAAAATTTTCAACTTTTTCACTACCATTATTCATTTTTCCCCCTATTTCTTATCTTTAACATACTGGTTTTTAATCATTTGTTTACTTCTCTCTACTGCCAAAGCTTTAGCAGGTACGTTTTCGGTTATGGTTGAACCCGCCCCGGTTACAGCCCCCTCACCAATTTCAACTGGCGCCACCAAATTCGTATTGCTGCCGATAAAAGCATGATCACAAATTTTGGTCGGAGACTTTTTGAATCCGTCATAATTGCAGGTAATAGTTCCTGCACCGATATTTACTGACTTTCCAACCTCAGCATCTCCAATATAGCTCAAATGAGGTATCTTTGTTCCTGCACTAATATGGCTTTTCTTAACCTCGACAAAATCCCCAATTTTAACATTGGCTTCCAGGTAAGTTCCCGGACGTAAATAGGCATAGGGACCAACTTTGCAGCCCTCCGAGATAACAGCTTCCCTCGCAACAGTATAATTAATTTCACAGCCCTCACCACAAATACAGGACTCAATCAGGACTTGAGGTCCAATCACTGCATCTTCGCGAATCTCTGTTTTACTTTTAATAATTGTAAACGGCATCAAGCATACATCAGGAGCTAATTTAACATCATCATCAATGAAGGTCGAAGCAGGATCAACTATGGTGACACCTTCATTCATCCAATGTTGTCTGACTCTCTCGTAACAGATCTTTTCCGCTTCCGCTAACTGACTGCGACTATTTATACCTAAAGCTTCATTACTGTCAAGGGTACAGTGGATCAGCACTTTAGCGGCTTTAGCTAAAAATATATTAAAAACATCGGTTAGATAATATTCCCCTTGGGAATTTTTGGGAGTAATCTGACTGAGGGCCTCTTTTAGTTCAAGTACTTTAAAACAATAAGTTCCGGTATTAATTTCTTTGATTTTCCGTTCTTCGGGAGCAGCATCTTTCTCCTCAACAATTCGTTCTAACTCTTGACCATTTTTTATGATACGCCCATAACCATAAGGTTCGTTTAACATTGCAGTTAAGACGGTAGCTGTGGCCTTATGTTCACGATGTAGCCTGATTAATTCAAGCAATGTCTCAGGCTTAAGCAAAGGCTGATCACCACTAAGAATTATAACATCATCTTTTTCATCCAGGTATGGTAAAGCTTGTATTATAGCATGCCCGGTTCCCAGTTGTTCAGCCTGAACAGCAATCTGACAACGATCTGATACCAATTTTTCCACGGTTTCCCTGCCATAACCTAAAATTACTACAGGACGTTCAGTTCCTACCTGACTTACTGCATCAAGAACATGTTCAATTAACGACTTGCCGGCAATTTTATGCATTACTTTTGGTAACTTAGATTTCATTCTGGTCCCTTTGCCTGCAGCCATAATTACTACTGCTAAATTAGGCATAAATATCTTTCCTCCAAGCTTAAATCTATATGCTTATTTAATTTTACCCCAAGATATGTTTATTTCCAATCGTATCTGGCTTTATTCTTCAAAATATCATAAAAACCTCCTTTATCTTACTACAACTTATATACGGGAAACAGGAGACCCTGGCTTTGAGTCTCCTGTTAAAATTTTAGGCAGATGAACCCTTTAGTTTACATTGCCTCCTGATATGCTTTCAAAACAGCAGTCTGAATAATCTCACGGGCTGCTGAAGAAATTGGGTGGGCTATGTCACGGAATTCGCCCTCAGGTGTTTTGCGACTTGGCATTGCTACAAAAAGCCCATTAGTTCCTTCCACAACTTTAACATCATGTACAACAAAAGCATTATCGATCGTTACTGAAACTACTGCTTTCATTTTACCTTCCACATTAACCTTCCGAATCCGTACATCAGTAATATCCATTGTGAATCACCACCCTTCCTAAGTCAGTTTTCGATCTATTAATTCATCTTTGCTCATATTCTCCGTTTGGTAAAAAAAACCTGCCATAATAACAAAAAAATTTATAAATCAAAGAACTGCTTAATCTTCCGTAATAGTTGGAATATCTCCGTCATCAGGAACATCAGGATTAAATGTCTGGAACATTACATTCTCAGCTGTAACAATATGTGTTTCCATCAATTCTTTGGCTAACTCACTATTATGTTCAGCCAAAGCTTCAACGATAACCCGGTGTTCCTTAACAGCATCAATATACCGACCCGGCACAGCTAATGAAGTTGCTCGAAAACGCTGGATCTGCTCACGTAAGTTAGCTAACATCTGCTGCAATCTGTTATTACGGCTTGCTTTATAGATTAAGTCATGAAAATCTGTATCGCGTTCAACGATTTTTTCCAGATCCATCTCTTCAGCATCTGGCAGTAGTAAAACCCGTTCCATTTGTTCAATTTCGTCTGCTGTAATCCTTTCAGCAGCCAAACCGGCTGCTAAACCCTCCAAAGCAGTCCTCATTTCGAAAACTTCAGCAAAATCCTTATAAGATACACCGGCTACGTAAGCTCCTTTTCGGGGAATCATAACAGCAAAAGATTCCAATTCAAGTTTTCGGATAGCCTCACGGACCGGGGTCCGGCTTACACCCATCTCCTCGGCAAGCTGAATTTCCATTAATCGTTCACCAGGTTTCAAAACACCACTAATAATTGCATCTCTCATTGATTCAAATACGATCTCCCTTAATGGCTTGTAACTGTCAAGTTTAACCGGAACTAATTTACGTCGCACAGGAACCTCTCTCCCTTCTAAAATAATGCAGTTCGAAATTATCCATTTTGAGTACTTGCACACCAAACCTGACTGAATCCCTTTTTCAACATCTTTTGCTCAGCCCAGGCCGCGTGCTCTTTATCCCGAGCTATTCCAAAAACTGTCGATCCGCTTCCCGACATTAATGATCCGTAACAACCTGTACGAAGCAGTTCCTGTTTAACATGATAAATCTCTGGAACCATTTCAGCGGAAACCAATTCAAAATCATTATGCAATAAGGCTGCAATCTCCTTAATTTGACCCTTTCTCAGAACAATCTGCCAGTCTTCCTTGTTTATCCTTCCACTTCGTCCCAAGACATCAAAGCGTCGGTAAGCCTTACTGGTATCAATCCCATCCAAGGGCTTTACCAAGACTAATTCCATCTTAGGTGCAGCAGGCAATGCTTCCAATTCTTCCCCGCGTCCCGTTGCCCACATTGTACCACCGGTTAGAAAAAAGCAAACATCTGAACCGCACATCAGGGCAATTCTTTTAAGCTCCTCAAAATTTAAAGGTTTCTGATAAATTTCATTTAGCAAAAGCAAGACCGCCGCCGCATCACTGCTTCCTCCGGCCAAGCCAGCCTGCAAAGGTATTTGTTTATCAATTTTAATTAAAACTCCCTCATTTACTTCAATGTTTCTGAGAAATAAAGCTGCAGCCTTATAAGCCAGGTTCCCGGGACCGCTTAACTCACCGCACTGACAAACCAGAGAATTCCCAAGCCGCTCTACTCTGATAATATCATGTAGTTCAATTGACTGCATAACACTTTGCAATTCATGATACCCGTCACTTCGTCTTCCGACAATTGCCAAACCAAGATTTATTTTAGCATAAGCAAATATCTCATGAAGAGTTTCCACGAACCTTCTTATCCTTTCCGATATAGAAATTATACTTATAAATATTATACCCTAAATAATGCACAATGCATAATTAACCCATTTAATTACAAAGGACTGACTAATTCATCAGTCCTTTGTACCAACAATTCAGAATAATTCATAATTATCTAGTTTGATATCAATTATCAAATTCCCCCTCCGACAACTGCTTCCGGCTGAATACTTATAAGGCCTGCTTTATTCTCCAGGCTTAACCGCAAAGCTATTTCTTCCTCAATATGTTCAATGTGTTCGTAAAACATAACAAATACATCTCCATGCAAACAGGTATCCAGTCCATATTGGAAAGCTTGCCTTTCGGCCAAAATAACTGTAATGCACTTAGGGTCCATGCCGGTTTCCACAGCAGTATTGTAAATGATCCCGGCAACTTCACCTGGCTTTCTACCACGCAAATTTTCATCCTCACGGATGATTAAGCGTTGAAAACCCTTGGCAGCTATCCTCGCAACATCCCGAATGCTTTCATCTGTCCTGTCTCCCGGCATGGTCAGACAACCTACAAGGGAACGTCCCTTAAATTTTTTTAAGGTTTTGATAATCTCCTGTATCCCTGCAGCATTATGACCATAATCAATAAAAACCTGCACTCCACTTAATTCATAATGATTCAGCCTTCCCCGATTGTCCTGGGTTCCGGCATTGAATTTTTCCAGGGAATTACGTATAGCCTCCACACTCAATCCTAAACACCAGCCTGCTGCTACTGCAGCCAAAATATTCTGAACATTGTGTTTTGCTTTACCTTCCCAGGTAATTGGCACTTGTTTCACAGCACATATTCTGAAACACTCTGTTCCGCGGCACACTAAAATCGCCCCCCGGCGAATAAATACTGCTATTCCTCCCTTCGCCAGGTGCTTACAAACATGAATATTGTCCTTTTCGGTACTGAAATAGATAATTTTGCCCTTTGTCCGGTGACCCATTTTGATAACTTTAGCATCATCAGCATTCAAAATAACATAGCTATATTTTTGAACAACTTCGGCAACCAGACTTTTTACATCAGCGATATTTTCTACAGTTTCAATTCCAAATTGACCAAGATGATCGTTGGAAACATTGGTGATTACAGCAATATCAGCATAATCATAACCTAATCCTGCTCTCAGGATACCACCACGTGCTGTTTCTAATACCGCAACCTGGACATCAGGATGCCTAAGGATAATCCGCGCACTTTCAGGTCCTGTTGTATCTCCCTTCAGTAACATATTTCCCTTAATAAATATTCCATCGGTTGTAGCCATTCCAACATTAAGCTCCTGGTTCAGCAACATTCTGCCAATCATTCTGGTTGTTGTAGTCTTTCCGTTGGTTCCTGTAACAGCAACAACAGGTATTCGTCCATTGCCTGACGGCAATACCAAGTCAACGATTTCTTTGCCAATGTTATGTTCCTGTCCGAAACTTGGATGATGGTGCATACGAATTCCCGGCGTAGCATTAACCTCAATAATATATCCATTTTTCCCGCGGAAAGATTCCCTGATATCTTCAATAACCAAATCTACTCCGGCAATATCCAGGCCAACTATCTGGGCAGCATAAATTGCTATACTAATATTATCGGGATGCACCAGGTCTGTTACATCTTCTGCTACTCCCCCGGTACTCAGATTCGCACTCTCCCGAAGGTAAACAATTTCATTTGCTAACGGTACGGTATTCAATGACATATTTCTTTGTGTCAAAGTCATAATTACCACAGGGTCAATTTTAATTTTGGTTAAGGCTTTTTGATGCCCTGGGCCCCGTTGAGAATCTTGATTTACCTGGTCAACCAACTCTTTAATACTGGAGGAACCATCACCAACCACATAGGCCGGAATACGCTTGGCAGCAGCAGCCAGCCTCCCCCCAATAACCAACAAGCGATAATGCTGTCCCTCTATATACTCTTCAACGATAATCTCTTCTCCATAGGCCTGTGCTAATCTGAAAGCTGACCGCACCTCTGCCTCGGTCGCCAGCCGCAGACTGACACCTTTACCCTGATTTCCATTATAAGGTTTCACTACAACCTGACCACCCAGCCTTTGCAAAACCTTAACAGCCTCTTCTTCGGTCCGAACCACTGAACCTTCAGGAACAGGAATCCCGCCTGAACACAATAAACTCTTCGTTAGTCCTTTGTCACAAGAAATATCGACTGCTATGCAACTTGTTTTATCTGTCATTGCGGCCTGAACCCTGCGCTGTTTTCGTCCGTAACCTAACTGTAACAAACTCCTGTCATTAAGTCTTTGAACTGGTATTCCTCTTTCCTTGCAGGCTTCAACTATAGCCTCAGTTGAGGCACCTAAACTATTTTCTTCAATTACTTTCTTTATTGTACTGATGATTGAGGAAATATCCTTTATTTCTCCGCACAAAAGAGCTTCAACCAGATCAAAGGCCTGCTGAAAGGCCTCAAAGGCCCCTTCTTTTGATTGATAATTATAAATAATCTCATATGCTCCGGGAGATTCCGTAATAGCCTGTGTTTTCCCATAAGCTATAGTTTGGCCTGCTAATGTTAAAAGTTCAATAGTTACATGTTCAAGAATATGTCCCAACAAAGTCCCTTCCTCAAGCCGTTCCAGAAATCCGCCTGGCTTGCCTCTTGAACAATAATGATCTGCTAAGGTAGGTAAACAAGCTACTAATTTATTTGTGAAGTCCCCCAATTGGTTACTCATTACCTCTACTCTCTCTTGTAGATCCACGACCGCCCGAATTATCGGCCTGTAACTATGTACATTGGCCCCTTCGATCGCCTGGATTGATTTTATCTCCATAACTTATTAAGTCCTCCTTTAAATATGGAAACATCTGCTATATCATAGTCTTTACTTTTTTAACCCTTACTATTCCAAATTGTTAAAAAGGAGTTAAATCATTACGGTCCTTCGTTTAAAATCAAATCTATAGCCCTCTGACAGAACATGCATAATGACCGGTGAAAGAACAAGAGCTTGTCCCGGGGCAGATTCGGAAACATTTGAAATAATTGATGAAGCCGCATCAACAACTGTTACGGTCTGACTGCCTATTACGATAAAGTGACCATCAGGCTGAACTATAATTGCCGTATCCTCATCGATCCCCACTCCCAGTACATACGGGTTCTGGGCAACAGCTGCTAAAAGTCGACCAATACGTCCTCTTTGCGCAAAATGCTGGTCTATAACAACTGCCCGCAAAAGTCCAAGACCCGGCGCCATCGAGAGAATATCCTTTCTTGGTGTACTGGCTTCGCCACCTACTATCATAGTATCAGACATTACTGACGCCCCTGCACTGGTCCCTGCAATCGTAATGCCCCTTTCGTAAAGATGATGAAGCGTTCGTCCCAATAAAGTCCCTCCTAAAAGCCCGGTAATACGTAATTGATCACCACCTGTGAAAAATACACCACTTGCTGCCTCCAATTGTTGGGCAACTTCTCTGGCATTAGCCTGGTCCCGTTCGGTAACATCAAGTACGCGCACCTCTTCAGCTCCTAATTTCAGGAATAAACGATTATACTGCTCCCCAACCTGACGGGGATATTGCGTAGCAGCAGTCATAACGGTTATATTGCTGTCCCGACCCCCAGACTCCTGAATAAAACGTTTCAAAATCTTACATTCCCCTTCTTTGTCCTCAGCTCCACCTATTATCAAAAGCTTCCCGCCAACATGTTCGGTCACAGACAATTCCTCCCGACATCTTCTAAGACGAAAATTCGTTTATTTCTTTACGGCAATACAGCTTGGACCATAAAGATTGTCGCTACAACAAATTTCACCCAAGCTTAGTTTTCGAAACAATAGATATGTTTATGCACAAACCACAATGTAATAAGCGTAATTATGTAGTAGATATATTAAAATTGCTATTGCTTTATGAGAAGGAGTGATTCTGAATGCCCAATCTCCACATCCAAATTCACACCAATAAGCGCGTATTACAACTATACAATGGACAAAAACTATTACAATCTTATCCGATTGCCGTCGGTAAACAAGCTACTCCTACTCCCCACGGACAATTTACCATAGCTAATAGACATGTTAATCCCGGCGGGGTTTTCGGTTCACACTGGCTGGGACTTTCGATAAACCATTATGGAATACACGGAACAAATAACCCCTCAAGTATTGGCCAGTCAATCTCCAAAGGATGTATCAGGCTGCAAAACCGTGACATTGCCAAATTATATTCCATGATTAGTATTGGTACACCGGTAATAATCCAACCATAAACTTGTTAAAAGGAAATAAAAAAGAGCACCCGGCAGTCTCTCCCAGCAGGGCACCCCTTTTGGTTAAGTTAATAAGGACTTCGGGGATAACCCCTGCGCAGCTGTCCGCGGGTTTCAATCCCGCCGACACCATCTGTACCTGTAATTGTATGGCTAAGAATTTCTTTCAAAGAAATCATTTTATCTATGGGTGTGAAAGCAATCCTCTCTACAATAAATACAGGATCAAAAGCGTGAATTAACATCCTTTTTGGTGAGGAAGCAAAATTTGCTCCGGCGTTCAAAATTGCTTCATAATTTGATTGACATGCACCTGCAAAAATCACCAGGGAATCACGATTCGGTTGGAAACGCCGGGCTTCTCTGACCGAATCGACAAAAAAACGCGAATTTCGATAACTCTCCAGACTATGAAAATTTTTTTTGCCGGTGAGGAATCCGTCATGACCTGTAAGTACAAGAATATCCGCAGGATTTTCTTGTAATATTCTACCAATAACTTTCGGCTGTTCAGTTTCAGACTTACAAAACCCCTTAGCCTGCAGCCCTAATTGCTGGTAACTTTTCAGACACTGCCCCAGATAATCCTCGTCACCATCCAAATGTAAAATGCGTCCGGGAATTTCAAAAAACTCTTCAGAATTATTAGGGGAACCTTTTCGTTGATTTACAACCTTATGCAGCTTTTGATAAATAACCTGAGAGTCTCTAAGTTCATAATGGGCAATCTCCACGGAATTTTTATCTATCAGATCATCTAATGGCGCATCCGCCAATAAACGAAAATTCAGACCTTTAAGCAAGGCGATACTTTCCCCTTTATTATTACTCTGAATTCCCACTATTCGAAAAAAGACATCCTGCCGATGAGAAAATCTTGCAACAATATCCCCTGAATGAAACATATCCATCACTTCCCTTTCCTTATATCCTATGACGGATAACAGAAAACGGCATATAATAGTATGAGCATTAATCTGGAAGGTTGCGATGTAAATATGTTCAGTGCAGTAATTCCTGCTCAAAACGAAGAAAAAAGTATTCTCGCTGTACTAACTAACCTTTTAGTCCTGCCCCTGGATCTCATTATACCCGTCCTTAACGGGTGTACTGATAATACTCTGGAGCTGATCCATTCCATTCCTGATCCCCGCCTGCATATTATCTACTTCACTGAACCATTGGGAATAGATATTCCCCGGGCGATTGGAGCATTATATGCTCTTAAGCTTAAAACAGATGGGGTATTATTTATTGACGGAGACATGTCAGGCAATATTTATAAGAATCTTAATGAATTACTAAAAGCCCTAAGCAATGATGTGGACATTGCTCTGACCAATTGTTATCCTTATATAACCCATCGTACCAAATTAGCAAATTTAGTGATAAAATTCCGCTTCTGTCTTAATAAAGAATTAAATCTGCTCCATACCTTAGGCTTGGCCACACCTACTCATGGGCCTCATGCCTTATCGGCACGGGCACTTGCTTTACTTCCTCCCGAAAGTCTTGCGATCCCGCCTCTAAGCCTGGTTTACGGCAAAAAAAATAATCTGAAGGTTAAAGTGGCTACTTCAATACCCCATCATGATCTGCTTTCTCCCAGTAAACATCGCCGTCATGCACGTTTCATCGCCCAGACTATTATCGGTGATTGCCTTATGGCTTTAGCTTCTGTAAAAAATCAACCTCTCACCCGTACTTTAGGCAAACATGAACTTTTAGGTTACCATCCCGAACGTCGGTTTGATCTTTTGCAGCAATGGAGCGAGGCCCTGCAAACACCAAATACTTTTATCGAGCAACACCTTATAATAGCCCAGAACCAAAGGCTCCTCTATCCGCTATCCTAAAATATAACTAAATGAATTGGAAAAAGGCATTTGTCAGACTGATAAATTCCTCAATACTAATTGTTTCTGCCCGTCGCTTATTATCAATTCCTAATTCCTGCAATTTTAAAGAAACATCTTCTTTGGAAATCTGCAAACCGGCAGCAAGAGCATTACTCAGGGTTTTGCGCCGCTGACTAAAACCGGCTTTAACAATCTTCAGGAAAGAACTTTTGTCAACTATACCCGGATAAGAACGGGGCCGCAATCTGACAACAGCCGAATTAACCTTAGGTCTTGGCAAAAAGGCCTCAGCCGAAACTCCTAATACCTTCTCCACCTCGGCCTCTATCTGAACAGCTACAGAAAGCACTCCATATTCTTTTCCACCAGCTTTAGCAACCAAACGGTTTGCCACTTCTTCCTGGATCATTATTGTCATCCCTGACAGATAATTACTTTGGTTCAAAAAATGCATAATCAGGGGACTGGTTATATAGTAAGGTATATTACCAATTAAATAACCCTTCCTTTCTCCCCATAACTCTGATAACTCCAGTTCTAAGGCATCTCCGTTAATTAATTCTACAGGTAAACCCTTAAGTTCCCGTTGCAGAATCCCTATTTTTTTGGCGTCAAGTTCAACTGCCCACATCTTTCTGACCTGTTTGGCCAATGCTCTTGTCAATACACCAAGGCCCGGGCCTATTTCAACCAATAGTGTATCGTGCTCAAGCTTACTCGCCAAAACTATTTGGTCAATTACATTGTCATCAATTAAAAAATTTTGCCCCAGAGATTTGAGAG
>JAQVLN010000120.1 GCA_028704155.1 Desulfitobacteriaceae bacterium | reverse complement strand
TGCAAAAGTAGTTTCACTGAAAGTTGATGTCCGTATTTAGTACAAATGGCATATTTATAACACTATATATTGTGGCTTTTAAGACGTGCAAAATTGATTTCTGGTGTTATGAAACAGGCTCCTAGTGCGGATCCGCATGCTAGGTGGTGTGAGAGGGAGGAGAAAATCCTCCCTACTCGATCAGATATTTGAATAAAAAACGCGGAGGACTGGCGTTTTCGTGTGGTATTGGATACACTAGTTATAAAATCTTGCAAAGGGTTGTGCTGATTTTGTTAATTATAAGGAGAGTAAATTTTAATGAACTTGAAACAAAGGCCGAAATGTCCTGAATTATTAGCACCCGCAGGAGGTTATGAAGCCTTTAAAGCAGCAGTGGAAAATGGGGCTGATGCCAGTTATTTAGGCGGTAAAAACTTCAGTGCCCGGGCAAATGCTACAAATTTTGATTTCGATGAATTATGCCAGGCGGTAAGATATGCCCATGAGAGAATGGTCAAGGTTTATGTAACTGTCAACATCTTGATAGCCGATAGTGAATTTAAGGAGTTAATTCCCTATCTTTATACCTTGTATGAAATAGGTGTTGATGCTTTAATTTTGCAGGATCTTGGTGTGGTGCAGTTTTTAAAGAGAACCTTACCGGAATTTGAGATTCATGCCAGTACTCAAATGACCATAAATAACAGTTGGGGAGTAAAGCATGCAGAAGGTTTAGGTTTTAAAAGGGTTGTTTTGGCCAGGGAAACTTCAGCAGAGGAAATACGGGCTATTGCAACTGTAACAAAGGCTGAACTGGAAGTTTTTATTCATGGTGCTTTATGTATTTGTTATTCCGGTCAGTGTTTAATGTCCAGTTTTATAGGGGGGCGCAGCGGCAACAGGGGTATGTGTGCTCAACCTTGCCGCCTGAAATATCAGTTAATTGATGAAAATAATCAGAATGTTTTAGCTAAAGCTAATTTGGGTGAGCATCTTCTCAGCACCCGTGATCTGAATCTGGTTGAGAAGCTGGCGCTGTTTTGGGAAGCCGGAGTCAATAGTTTTAAGATCGAAGGACGGATGAAGCGACCTGAATATGTGGCAACTGTAACCAGAATCTACAGAAAGGTTATGGACCGGATTGCAGAACTCGGAAAAAGCGGGGATAAAGGTTCCGAAATTATTACTTATGAAGAAAAACAGGATTTGACCCAGGTTTTTAATCGTGACTTTACTACCGGGTATTTAACAGGAAACCAGGGACAGGAACTTATGAGTTATAGTCGACCGAATAATAGGGGGATCCGTTTAGGCCGTATTAGCAAAATAAATAACAAGTTGCTGACGATAAAATTGGAGGCTTCCTTAAGGATTGGCGATGGGATCGAGATCTGGACAAGGCAGGGGCGGGAAGGTTTTACTATAGAGGCAATTTATAATGATAAAGGAGAATTTCCGGAAGGCCGGAAGGGCGAAACTATAAAAATCCCCTTTGTCGGACAAGCCAGGCCCGGTGACCGGATTTTTAAAACCAAAGATCTTAATCTTTTAGATAAAGCCCGCTTGAGTTTTCAGGAAGGTAAAGAGCAGCGTGAACGTGCTTTAAGAATGAAACTGTCAGGTGCTGAGGGTGAAAAAATTAGTTTAGAGGTCTGGGATGGTCAAAAATCTATTAAAATATTTTCGAAAAATCTTGCACAAAAGGCCGTTAAGAAACCCTTGACCCGGGAGTATGTTAGGCAACAGTTAGGCCGGTTAGGGACAACACCCTTTTATTTAAATACATTAGAACTTAAGCTTGAGGGAGAGATTATGATCCCTGTAAGTGACCTTAATGAGATGCGGAGAAAGGCTATTGAAGGCTTGCTGGAGGGACTTTCTGCTAAGCCATTAACCACCTATTCCCAATATGATTTGAGGGTTGAGCAATGGCAAGATAATTTGAATAAAACACGCGCTAATCTTAAGCCCGCTGGCAAACCACAACTTTCTGTTACTGTTTTTGATCAGGAATCAATGCAGTCAGCCTTGAGTTCAGGGGCTCAAAAAGTACTTTTTGGCGGCGAGACCTGGCGTTCGAATAAAAATAAAGGCCTGGATATTGCCAAGGCTTATGAGACCTGTTGGAGCAAGGGTGCCAAAGGTGTATGGTGTTTGCCCCGGATCCTTAATGAAGATCAAAGTAAAATATTGTACAGACAACTGGAAGCTTTAACTGATAAATTAGATAGGCCAACTGTAATGGTTGCCAACCTTGGCCAACTGGAAATGCTGCGTAGTTTAGATAAACAGTGGCCCTTTGAGGTTGATTATTCTTTAAATATTTTTAACCAGGCAAGTATTGCCTATTTTATGAGCCAAGGTGCCTGCCAGGTTACTTTGTCTCCAGAACTGAATCATAAGCAAATAGAGAATCTGGCAGGTTGGGGAGGTCTGGAATTAATAGTTTTTGGTGATTTAGAGATGATGGTTAGTGAGCACTGTACTATTGGGGCAGCATTAGGCGGGAAAAAGGCTGAATCTTGTTCCCAACTATGTGCCGAAAAAATGTTCTATCTAAAAGACCGTTTAAACTATAAATTCCCGATTGAAACAGACCGGCAATGCAGGATGCATTTATTTAATGTCAAACGCTTAAATCTTTATCAGGAGCTGGGCCTAATCAAGGAGATGGGTGTTAAAACCATACGACTGCAGCTTACCCGTTATACGCCGAAACAGGTTAAACAAATTGTAGCTTTATTTAATCAAGCTTGGCAACAACTTTGGTTGGGATCAAAAACAGCTGTTTTTGATTGTAGAGAGGGGAAAACGGTTTTAGAAGCCTTATTTCCGGATGGCTATACTAAAGGCCATTTTTTCAGAGGGGTTATTTGATTGGAAACCGGCAGGGATTAAGGAGAGAACTATGGCTATTGAAGAGAAAGTGTTAATAAAATTAGGTTTTGATCAAATTAGAGAATTTCTTAAAGATTATTGTGTACTTCGGCGAGCGAAAGAAATATCTGAAACTCTCATTCCTTATACTGATAGGGTACAAGTTGCCGGGGCACTCAACGAAACTAATGAAGGGAAAGAGTTTTTACGTGGGAATCCGTTATTTTCTGTCTGGGGAGCAAAAGAAATTCGAGGTTACCTGACCCGTTGTCAGCGGGGAGGGGTACTTAATCCCTTAGAACTTCTGGAATTACGCGATACGTTACGAACTGGCAGACGAGTAAGGCAAACCCTGTTGGAGAGCAAAGGGGAATTTCCACGCCTGCGTGCTATAGTATATACTCTTGAACCGCAGAAACCAATTGAAGATGAAATCAGTCATTGTATAAATGAGGATGGAGCAATTAATGATAATGCTACAACTGAGCTGGCTGAATACCGCAAGGACAGAAATCGTCTGCATCAACGCATCAGGGATACTTTGGAAGGGATTCTGAGAAACAGCAATTATCAAAAAATGCTGCAGGATGCCCTGATCACCCAGAGATCTGAAAGGTATGTTGTCCCGATTAAACAGGAATACCGTTCTTTCTTTCCGGGTATTGTTCATGATCAATCTGGAAGTGGTGCAACTTTGTTTATTGAACCCATGCCGATTGTTCATTTGGGCAATGAACTTCGGGAAATAATTTTTAAGGAACAACGGGAAGTCCAGAAAATCCTGGCTAAACTTTCTGCATATGTTGAAGTCTCGGTTTCGGTGATTGGAACATTGTATGAGGTCCTGGCAAGATTAGATTTTATTTTAGCCAAGGTTCATCTGAGTGAACAAATGAACGGGGGTGCCCCTCATTTGGCTTCAGGCCAGGAAGTAAAACTAGTACAGGCTAGGCATCCTTTAATTCAAGGTACTGTAATTCCGCTGACGGTGGAACTCGGTTTAGACTTTTCTATGCTTATTGTGACCGGTCCTAATACCGGAGGCAAGACAGTGGCTTTAAAAACTATTGGTCTGTTTGTAGCTATGACCCAGGCAGGACTTCATATACCTGCAGAAGAAGATTCGCGGATAGGTGTTTTTTCGCAAATTTTTGTTGATATTGGTGATGAACAAAGTCTGGAGCAATCTTTAAGTACTTTTTCCGGGCACATGAAAAATATAGTCCATATTGTCAACCAGGCTGATAGCTTCTCTTTGGTCCTGTTGGATGAGATAGGAGCAGGAACCGATCCGGCGGAAGGTGCTGCCCTGGCGATGGCGATTTTATCAAGGCTAAAGGAACTGGGTTGTCTGGTGGTAGCTACAACTCATTTTGGTTCATTAAAAACTTTTGCTTACCGAACACCGGGTGTAGAAAATGCGTCGGTTGAATTTGATGCAATTTCTTTGAGCCCGACTTATCGGCTGCTGGTCGGAATACCCGGTAAAAGCAATGCCTTTAATATTGCTTACGGCTTGGGTTTAAGTCCTGCGGTTTTGGAAAAGGCTAAGACTTTTTTATCAGAAAGAGAATTACAGGTTGCTGATTTGCTGGAAAATTTAAAGGAAACCCAACGTGAAATCGAAATGGAAAAGATCGTAGCCCATGAAAGACTATTTGCCGCAGAACAGAGAAATAAGGCTGTTGAACTAAAATCTTTGCGTCAGGAAGAAGAATATCATCGGTTATTGGACAGGGCCAGGGAGGAAGCCGGTGAGATAGTCCAAGAGGCCAGGCGAGAAGCAGAAGGGATCATTCATGAACTCAAGGAAGCAATCAAAAAGGAAAAGAGGAAACAAGCCGATATAGAAAAGGCCCGGGCAGGCCTGAAACAATTGGATAATAAACTGGAAACTGCCGGAGGAAAGGGTAGTAAAAAACGAGGGTTACTTCCGGAACAGGTCCAGTTGGGGATGGATGTTTATCTTTCCAAACTGCGTCAGAGGGGTCAGGTTATTAAGCTTCCTTCGGATAACGGAGAGATTCAGGTCCATACCGGGGCCCTAAAAGTGACTGTTCCACTCTCTGAGGTACGGCTAGTGAAAAAGGAAAAGATTAAATTAACCGGTTCTTCCGGTGAAGGGAGACTGGGTATCGGTAAGGCCAATGCTTTGAGGAATGAAATTGATCTAAGGGGTATGCTTGTCGAGGAAGCTAACTATGCACTGGATAAATATCTGGATGATGCAATTCTTTCAGGTATAAATCAGGTTTATGTTATCCATGGTAAAGGGACTGGAGCATTGAGAGCAGGAGTCCGGGAATTCCTGAATGGTCACCCTCATGTTCGAAGCTTTCGGTTAGGACAGTACGGCGAGGGGGATTTAGGGGTAACGGTAGTGGAGTTAAAATGAATGATTTGGTTAGATAAATTAAAAACATGCTTCCTAATAATTAA
>JAQVLN010000029.1 GCA_028704155.1 Desulfitobacteriaceae bacterium | reverse complement strand
AAACTACATTTGCCAAATAGGCAATGCTAAATAAACCGGCAAGAATAATAAGTATTAACCACTGAATATTTATTTTTCGATGCAAAGCTCTTCTCCTCTTTAATTATTTTGGTTAAGGTTTCACTAGGAATAATATAAATAATAATATAAATATATGAGCGCTCATTTACCTTCAGGCAAATGAGCGCCAATTAAAAATTTGTCTTGTACCAAACAGAGACTAAATATAATCAACAGTATCATTAATGCATTATCCTTCGGGAAAGTTAAACAGATTTTCCTTCTCCCATGGGTTGAAGTTCACTCCAAAAACGCTTAATTTCGAATTGAATACTGGCCGGAAGATCTTGGACCTGATGCTGCCATTGTTGAATTTGCCAAACTATTTTACTTGTCCAAATCTTTTCTTCAGGCCAATTGATAAATGGCTGAGGTTGGGCTGTTGAAAATAGTCTGAATAAACTGATAAAAATAAATAAAATCATGAAACGCCAGAGCCAGCGCATTTCAGTCATCCTTTCTGGATACTTTCCTTTTATAGTCAGTATATCCAGAAATCTTTTATTTAAGACATATCCAAACAAGTTTTGTTTATTTGATCAATGGTTCCAGGATGCTAAATACTTTTCTTGTTCGAGACTTAAACTATCAATATTAAGATTTAGTGACTTAAGTCTCAGCAAGGCTACACGCTTATCAATTTCTTTCGGAACCCTAAAAACGTACGGTTTCAGCCTTCCGGCATTTTCGGCCAAATATCTTAATGAGAGAGCCTGCAAAGCAAATGTCATATCCATTACTTCTGCCGGATGACCATCACCGGCCGCCAAATTAACCAGTCTTCCTTCAGCCAGAAGGTAAAGTCTTTTATCACTACGTAAGGTAAATTCTTCAATATTCGGACGAACAATACGGCGGGAACCTGCCAAAGCAGTTAATTCTACCCTGTTTACTTCAACATCAAAATGTCCGGCATTACATAAAATTGCCCCGGATTTCATTGCCGGAAAATGTTCACAGGTAATAACATCTTTATTACCTGTGACAGTGATGAAAATATCACCTAATTTTGATGCTTCAAGCATAGGCATTACCTGAAAACCATCCATCCAGGCTTCATTAGCTTTAATTGGATCCACTTCACAAACAATGACCTGCGCACCCAGTCCTTTAGCTCGTAAAGCTACTCCCTTGCCACACCAGCCGTAACCAGCTATGACAGCAGTTTTCCCGGCTACCACTAGATTTGTAGTACGCATGATACTATCCCATACAGATTGTCCCGTCCCGTAGCGATTATCGAAAAGATATTTACACTCTGCATCATTAACCGCAATCATTGGAAAACGAAGCTCACCACTCTTCTCCATTGATCTAAGCCGTAAAATTCCTGTGGTAGTCTCTTCTGCTCCGCCGATAACTTTGGTCAGCAATTCTTGCCTTTCTTTATGAATTGTAGATACAAGGTCTCCACCATCATCAATAATGTAATCAGGTATAAAATCTAAAGCATGGTTAAGATGAGTCCTGTATTCGTTCTCAGTTGCGCCATGCCAGGCGTGTGCCCTGATACCTCCTTTGACTAAAGCCGCTACTACATCATCCTGAGTCGAAAGAGGGTTACTGGCAACAACTACTACCTGTGCACCACCTGCTTGAATTACCTTGGACAAATAGGCTGTTTTTGCTTCCAGGTGTAAACAAATCACAACTTTTTTTCCTTTGAATGGTTGATCACGATCAAATTCTTGCCTTAGATAATTCAGTACAGGCATATGGGCATTAACCCAGTCTATTTTACGTTGTCCCTGAGGAGCCAAAGCTAAATCACGAATTGTTGAATCCATAACACCATCGTCCAAGACCTGTACCCCTCCTCTTATAAATGATAATCTATCCTGAAATAATAACTACGGAGCTGCTCGTAAAATCGGTTCACTTTAAAGCAGTTGCTCTAAGCGTGTAATTAATTGTCCAAATACTTTTAGGGCCTCTTCGACCGGTTGAGGAGTTTCCATATCTACTCCTGCTTTTCGCAACAATTCTATAGGATAGTCGGAACCTCCGCTTGATAAAAAGTCCAAATACCTATTTACTGCCGGTTCTCCTTCATCTAATATTCCCCTGGCAAGAGCAGTTGCCGCTGAAAAACCTGTTGCATACTTGTAAACATAATAAGCATTATAGAAATGAGGAATCCTGGCCCATTCAATGGCAATTTCTTGATCAAGTATCATATCCGGGCCATAATAAAGGGCATTCAGATCAAGATAACACTTTGATAGCTTTTCGGCAGTCAGGGATTCTCCTTTTTCAACCAGGGAGTGAATCTCTCTTTCAAATTCCGCAAACATAGTTTGTCTGAAAACTGTCCCCCTGAACTGTTCAAGATAATGGTTAATCAGATAGGCTAACAGCTTTCGATCCTCAACTGTATTAATCAAGTGTTCCATAACCAAAGCTTCATTAAGTGTTGAGGCCACTTCAGCAACAAAGATAGTATATTTAGCATAAATATACGGTTGTGTCCGATTTGAGAAATAGCTATGTAAGGCATGCCCCATTTCATGAGCAATTGTGAACATAGAATTGAGATTATCCTGATGATTTAGCAGAACAAAAGGATGGGCGCTATAAGTACCCCAGGAATATGCTCCACTGGTTTTTCCCTCATTTTCATAGACATCTATCCAACCCGACTTAAAAGCATTTTTTAAGATTCCCTGATATTCTTCACCCAGGGGCCTAACTCCATCTAAAACCATTTTTTGGGCTTCGTTATAGTTTATGACTTTTTGAGACTCCGGTACTATTGGAACATAAATATCGTACATCTGCAATTCATCAAAGCCTAAGGCCTTTTTTCGCAGACTGATATAGCGATACATCTCGGGCAAAAATTTATGTACAGTATTAATCAGGGAATCATAAACTTTTATCGGCACTCTGTCATCATCTAAAGAAGACTCAAGAACCGAGGAATAACGTCGGGTCCTGGCATAAAAAATATCTGTTTTAACGCTGCTGTTGAGAGTAGCTGCCCAGGTGTTAATTTGTTTTTGATATGTATGATATAGAGTTTCAAAAGCTTCTTTTCTAACTCTTCTATTGGCACTTTCCAGAAACTGAATATAGTTACCCTTGGTTAACTCCACTTTTTGATTATTTTCATCAGTTATCATTGGAAACTTTAAATCAGCATTATTGGCCATTGTGAAAATCATACTTGGCGCCTGGGCTATTTCCCCTGTTTCAGCCAGTAGCTTTTCTTCCACCGCACTAAGAACATGCTCTCTTTTACGGACTATGTCGTCAATAGCATGAGTGTACAATCGGATCTTATCATTTCGTGTATATTCTTCCAACCGTTTTTCCGACAAACTCAGTAACTCGGGGACAACGAAAGAAAATAAACTGCCAATACGCACAGATAACATACCTGCCCTATCACTCATAGCCTGATAGATTGTTTGACGATTATCTTCATCACGCCGCATTCTGGCATAGGAATATAAATCCTCTATTCTTCGACTCAAATCATCCATCCATTCAAAACAAGCTATCAATGTTTCAACATTATCTCCTAAATGGCCACTAAACTTATTCTCTTCCGAGATCATTTGTTCCAGTTGTAAAAATTCCTCTTCCCATTTTTCATTACTATCAATTATGTCTTCTAAATGCCATTTAAATATATCAGGAATTTCAGATCTTTGTTTCAGTATCTGCTGTTTCATCCAGCTTTCCTCCTACTAAAATTCATCCCAATTATTATACACGGAAGTTAAGAAATATACCAATAAACATAAATACCATATCATAAAACAAAGTCCCCGTTGCCCCGAATTAATAAATTCCAAGCAACAGGGTTTGCAGTCATTTAGGTGTACATACATAATTTAAGATTTAAAATAAGACAGTAAATTAATTTATTTACGCGGGCCTACCGGTAATACTGTTCGGCCAAATAAAGGATTAAGTACTCCGGCGGCAGAAGTATACCAAGCACCAGCCGCAGCGGCTAATCCAAAGTAACCGCCAAGCTCATGACCCATAATTCCGAAATTTGATAAAGTTAATAATATAAAAGCTATTTCTAATGTCGTAAATGTGAACAATAAGGCATTATTTAATTTAAATGTTCCAATCCACATATAGAAAGTGAAGATGGTAAACGCTAACAGTAACCACGCATGAGCATGACCGGCAGCAGGGTGTTCCAACACTCCGGTTACCTCAAATAAAACCAGCGTAGCCAAGGCAATCCAAAACGCTCCATAAGTTGTAAATGCAACTAATCCAAATGTGTTATTCTTTTTCATTTCCTTCATTCCGACTAGAATTTGTACTAAACCGCCATAAATTAAGGCTACAGGAACAAATACAGTTTTAACACTCGCATCCATTATCCCTGCATTTGCAGCACATAGTAAAAAAGTAGTTGCTGCAAATGCCGCCAACCCTAACGGACCAGGGTCACCTAGTGAAGTTTCACGAATCTCCATTGCCTCTGCCATAAATTCGCCAATCCTCCCTTTTTTCTCTTTCTTTTATTAATATATATGAACCTTTAACGTTTTTAAACCTGTCGCGATCAAGCTGAAACGTTTTGGATTCAAAAGTTTAACAGGGAATATTAAGAAGTAACTTCTGAAACAAATTCCAATTTTTCTATCATTAGTATCTGTACCTATACCAGCCAGTATGCTTATCGCTTTTTACAGCTAAATAATCCTTAATATTTTATCGATTTTAGACCATAAATACCAACTATTATTGCTAATATACCAGTCGTTATAATTCTTGTCAATACCTTTGTTCAAATCAAGCTGAATATGGTAAACTACAAACAGCTTAAGCCATTTCATCTGAAATGGCTTAAGCTGTTTATCTTAATTTATTATTGTCTGTTTTCAATAAGGTTGTCTACTACAGATGGATCGGCTAGGGTTGAAGTGTCACCAAGCTCGTCGATAGCGCCAGCAGCAATCTTTCTCAGGATACGTCTCATGATCTTTCCGCTTCTGGTCTTAGGCATACCAGGAGCCCATTGAATCTTGTCAGGTGAAGCAATAGGTCCGATTTCCTTACGAACGTGGGTAACAAGTTCTTTCTTCAGAGCATCGGTAGCTTCGATACCTTCTTTAAGGGTTACATAAGCATAAATGCCTTCGCCTTTGATATCATGAGGCATACCAACAACAGCTGCTTCAGCAACAGTTGGATGAAGAACCAGAGCACTTTCAACTTCTGCAGTACCCATACGGTGTCCGGAAACGTTAATAACATCGTCTACACGGCCGGTCAGCCAGAAGTAACCATCTTCGTCTCTGCGAGCACCGTCGCCACTGAAGTATTTGCCTTTTTGTTGTATAAAGTAGGTTTCTTGGAATCTGCCAGGATCGCCATAAACGCCACGCATAATTCCGGGCCAAGGTTTGGCCATACAAAGGTGACCTTCGCCAGGGCCTGTAATTTCTTGGCCCTCAGGTGTCATCAAGGCAGGAACAACACCAAGGAATGGTAAGCCAGCAGCGCCGGCTTTCATGGGAACAGCACCCGGGAAAGTAGCAATCATGTGTCCGCCGGTTTCTGTTTGCCACCATGTATCACAGATCGGGCAATTTCCATGACCGATTACATTATAATACCATCTCCAGGCTTCTGGGTTCATAGGCTCTCCAACAGATGCCAGCAGACGTAGGGAACTCAGGTCACGACCGTTTGGCCATTGGTCACCGTCTTTCATCATAGCCCGGACTGCAGTAGGAGCGGTATAGAATACACTAACTCCGAATTTTTCGACAATTTCCCAGAACCTGTCAGGTTGAGGATAATTCGGAACGCCTTCAAACATTAAGGAAGTCCCACCAGTACACATAGGACCATAGACAACATAGCTGTGTCCGGTTACCCAACCAATATCAGCAGTGCACCAGTAAACATCCTCAGGCCTTAAATCAAAGAAATACTTAACATTCATGGCACAATAAAGGAGATAACCGGCGGTGGTATGCATAACACCTTTCGGTTTGCCTGTGCTGCCGCTGGTATAGAGGATGAAGAGTGGATCTTCAGCATCCATAACTTCTGCTTCACATTTAGAAGAAGCTTTGGCCATAAGGTCATTCCATAAGAAGTCACGACCTTCAGTCATAGCACATTCCTTTTTGACTCTTTCTACAACAACGCATTTTTTGATAGTGGGGCATTGAGCCATAGCTGCATCAGCTGTATCTTTGGAAGAAAGGAATTTGCCGGAACGGTAGCCATAGTTGTTGCAGATTAAAAGTTCACATGCAGAGTCATTAATTCTGTCTCTTAAAGCTTCAGCGCTAAATCCGCCAAAAATTATAGTGTGAATAGCACCAACCCTGGTGCAGGCCAGCATAGCAATAGCTGCTTCTGGGATCATAGGCAGGTAGAGGGCTACACGGTCGCCTTTTTTAACACCCAAACTCTTCAGCATATTAGCGGCTTTACAGACTTCAAAATGAAGTTGTTGATAAGTATATATCTTAGATTCATCTACTGGCTCACCCTGCCAGATAAGAGCAGCTTTATTTCTAGTTGCATCATTTAAGTGGCGATCCAGACAGTTGTAGGAAACATTCAGTTTTCCGCCTGCAAAGTAGCGAACAAATACAGGATCTTCAAAGCTGTATTCCTCAACAGGACCATCCCATTTTTTAAACCAAGTCAGGTGTTCCTCAGCCATCTCTGCCCAGAACTCATCGGGCTTTTCGACTGACCTTTTGTACAGTGCTTCATACTCTTCCTTAGTTTTAACCCAAGCTTTTGCGGAGAATTCCGCTGACGGATAATAAAATTCTTCTTTTGCCATATTTTTCCCTCCACATTAATATTTCTTCAGGTACTTTGGAAATACCTTAAAATTGTTTGTTTAAAAATAGTAAACGGCCTTAATAAATGGCCTTAAAAAAACGGCCTTAATAAAGCAGCCTTACATTACACCTTTCCTTTATTGGTTGAGTTTATAAAAGTTAAGCTTAAAGACAAGTGTTGCCTTCAAGTTTCTAATTATTAGCCTCCAATATTAAATCTAAGGTTTCACAGAACAAAACCATCTTGTATTATTATAATTAATTAGCTTGTGAATATAATGTTTTTCCTTTGAAATGTATATTATGGCATTTAAACGGTCGTTATTTTGATTAAACGGTTTTTTAAAAATGATGAGCTTGGTTTTATAATAATAGAGAAACAGGCAGCGTACGTTCCACTGCCTGTTTCCACCACCTCGTCCACCTATCTCCCAAGAAGGTTCCCCAACCTTCCCAGTTAATTCTACCTGATTTTTTCTACTATGGCAAGCCATTAAGATCTCAATTTTACTTATAAATTGTAAATTTGTTCAATCATGCTTTTAATCTCCCAAGGTTCACATTTCAGGACTCTGTTTTCCGGTCTTTCCCTTAGATTACTCAGTCCCCTTGGTATTTCCCAACCTGTTTTAAGGCATAATTTTTCTAAAGCCTCCCATTCATCAGATGCCTCTATTTGATTGGAAATCGCCTTCAAAACACTGGAAGCAAATTTAAAGGGATTGGCAGTAGAAGCAATGACACTATAAGTTTTATCACCGGTTAATCTTGAATAATCTTCATATACTTTTATTGCAACAGCTGTATGGGGGTCAAATACATAATCAAGTTCTTCATATCCCATTTTAATAGTAGCCAAAACCTGATACTCATCAGCCCAACCGGCAAAAACCTCAGCCTGGCATCGTTCCAAAGTCTTTTGATCAACCTGGAACATGCCGGAGTTGCCGAGTTCCTGAAACCATGATTTAATCTTATCAGTATCCCTGTCACTCATTTCATAGAGAAAGCGTTCAAAATTACTGGAAATAAGTATATCCATCGAAGGAGCCATCGTCAAATAAAAAGTTCGGATGCTTTGGTATATCCCATCCTTAAAGAAATCGGTTAAAACATTGTTTTTATTGGATGCACAAATCAGTCTGTTAACCGGGAGACCCATTTCCTTGGCATAAAAAGCTGCCAGGATATTACCAAAATTCCCTGTTGGTACAACAATATTCAATTTTGCCCCAGGTTCTATCTTCCCCTGTAATATTGCCTGCAGATATGACCAGTAGTAATAAACAATTTGTGGCAACAATCTGCCCCAGTTAATAGAATTCGCTGAAGAAAAGATCATTTGACGACCAGCCAATTTTTCCTTGAGATAATCAGAAGCAAATACTTCTTTAACAGCAGTTTGGCAATCATCAAAGTTTCCTTTAACAGCAACCACATGGATGTTATTTCCCTCAGTAGTTGTCATTTGACGTTCTTGAACCGGACTGACTCCGCCGTCAGGATAAAAAACAACAATGCTGATTCCTTTAACATTTTTAAAACCTTCCAAGGCAGCCTTACCCGTATCTCCCGAAGTAGCAACCAGGATAATAACTTCTGAATTGTCATTTAAGTTTTTCAGGCTGGAACCTAATAAATATGGTAAAATTTGAAGGGCCATGTCTTTAAAAGCCGCTGTTGGGCCATGCCATAACTCAAGGATACCAAATCCGCCCATATCCACCAATGGCGCCGGATTATCACTGTCAAAAATCTCTTGAGAATAAATTAATCCGATATGTTCAATTACTTCTGACGCAAACTCCGCTAAATATGGAGTCATAATCTTGACAACTAATTCAGGATAGGAAATTCCTTGTACCTGTTGCCATGGAATTTTAGGAATAACATTGGGCACGAACAAACCGCCACCCGGTACCATTCCCCAAGCAATTGCCTGAGAAGCAGATTGATTTAGTAGATTTCCCCGTGTACTATTGTACAATTTGGTCCCTCCTAATTTACCTTCAGCATTTTTATTCGACAGTTTTTATTATTTTCCTTTGTATAAATACAATTATTCCTGATTTGCAGGTAATAATTTTCTTCATGTCGAATATTTTTTACAGACTAAATGAAAGAAAGGTGAATAAAGGTGAATAAAACGGCAGAAACTTCTTTTCGCCGCAACAGCCGCAACCGACAGAGCATAGTCCTGGGACTGATCCTAACTGTTGAAAAGTTGTTTCCAAATGAACGTTTAAGAATAATGCACTCTATCCCGGATGGAATATATTGCGAGTTGGAAAATTCCCTGCTTTCTCCGCGAGAAGTCGAAGAAATTGAAAAAGAACTATTGGCCTGGATTGCAGCTGATATCCCAATATCTTCTTATAATGGAACTGATGGATTTATCCATTGTCAGATGGATGGACAGGAACTAAAATCCCTCTTCAATGTATTGGACCGTTCAGGTGCTATTCAATATTGCCGGCTCTTTGAATATCCGCCAGGTTTTATCCTTCACTATATAGAGTATAACAATCCTGATTCCTGCACACTGCTGGTTCCACCCGAAAAGCTTTCTGACACTTTCAGTGAATCACAGATTTGGGTAGAAAACCTTGGACTGGCAAAAGTTAAAGATGTAAATGATGCTATTTCAGCCAAAAATACAATTGAATTAATATCTTTGGCTGAAGCTCTACATGAAAAAAAGATCTCCTTAATTGCTGATCGCATTTTGAGACAACGCAGGAATGTCCGGGTAATCCTTATAGCAGGACCATCATCTTCCGGAAAAACAACCTTTACTCAACGATTATCCACACAATTAAAAGTTAACAACCTGCGTCCTGTATCACTTTCTTTGGATAATTATTTCCTATCCAGAGAACATACGCCCCGTGAAACAAGTGGATTATACAACTATGACGCTATTGAAGCTTTAGACTTGAAGCTTTTGGATTCTCATCTTAAAATCTTGATAAAAGGCGGGACTGTCGAAACCCCTGTTTATGATTTTATTTCCGGAAAGCGCTGCTCACAAGGAACTCCTTTGCATCTAAAAGACAATGAAATTTTATTAATAGAAGGAATTCACGGCCTTAATCCGCGGTTGCTTCCTTCTTTAGATAGAAATCAACTTTTCAAGATTTATATCAGTGCCCTTTTTCAATCAAACATTGATAATTATAACCGAGTGCCAACCTCCGAGGTTCGTTTAATTCGCCGCTTAGTCCGGGATAACAGGACCAGGGGGATTAGTCCCGAACAAACCTTTGCCCAATGGAACAGCGTCCGCCGCGCGGAAAATACTATTATTTTCCCTTACCAGGAAGAGGCTGATATAATGTTTAACTCGACACTATTATATGAGCTCAATGCCTTACGCACATTTGCAGAACCCTTATTAAAACCCATTCCGAAGGATAGCCCCCATCAAGACATAGTCTCACTGTTGCTTCGAATGCTTTCTTTCTTTAAGCCGATAGATGTAACCAAGATACCCTTCAATTCAATTTTGAGAGAATTCATCGGGGGAGGTTTATATAAAATATAAGTTAACAGTAACTGGATTTTTAGGAGGTTTATGTACCCTAAAATATTTCCGGCAAAGGAAATACAGGATTTATTACAAAATCAAGCATTCTCAATTTAGCCAAGTCTTTGATTTTTTCAGTATTTTCAATGAGTTTTTCCTTCTTTAACCTCTTACAGTTTTTAATCGCCAATTCTAAACGTAAAGCATCAGACCATGTTAAAACTTCCCAGGCCTGAGCTAATATTACCGGTTTACGTGAGGCCGTATACCTTGCTCCCTTCTTAGTCCTTTTATTATGTTCGCAAATTCTGCGTTTTAAGTCAGTTGTTGCTCCTGTGTAGATAGTTGAATCACCACAACGCGCAAGATAAACCCAATAACCCATATGAATTTCTCCTAAGGCCAAAAACTAATGTTTGGATTACTTGAAAGATATCCCAGTTCATAACAAAAATTATAATATTTTTGTAACCCATTTTGGTACTCCTGATTAAATCCATAATAAATATTTCCAAAATACTCCTGCCAAAATACTTTACTGCATCCAAGCATCCTGATGCTTGTATTAATAATTTCTTCGATATTATTTAATGCTTGTTCTTTTGCTTTAAGCAGTGATCTGTAAACTTCCATAACTTCATTTTGCCGTTCAATAATCAGTTTTTTAGAAAAAGCCCAGACAGCATAGGTCATAGTGCATCCCGTTAGTTTTAACCATTCCTCACCCAGGTCATAGATCAGGCAATCAGGTTGGGATGCTGCAGTATGAATTGCCGAATCACCGATTAACAAGGCTGCATCAGCCTTTGATAACATGTCCGGTAAATCCGACGTCATAGTTAAATACTTAGGAATGACATTGTAATTCTTATACAGCAATATCTTTATCAGATTAACGGACGTTGCCGAAATACCTGTAAGAGCTACAGTTCTGTCATGTAAATCAACTAACCGAACTTTAGAGAATAGTAATATCGATCCAATTCTGCCCCTGGCAGACACACTCAGATCAGGTAAAAGGTAATATTCCTGCCAATGCTGTCCATATGAAAACGAACTTATAGGGGCCATATCGATTTTGCCATTTGCCAACAAAGTATTATGTCCGACCGGTTCAGCTTTTATATATTCAATAAGAGGGTTAATCTGAGGTAAGAAAAGAAATATTGGCAACATGTTTGTATTTGGGTTAAGTCCTATTCTGAGCATTTTTTCTCCTTAACTATCCGCAAAATCAAAATAATTGGTAACTTTACTACATTGTAATATTGCCAAGCGTATTTTATTCTTGTTTCTTTTACCTCCGGATATTATTGTCTACATATCAGCTTTTGCCGGTTCTGATTCGGTTTTTGCCGGTTCCTCTTTACTTTGTTCCTTTCGAATAATCCGCCACGCTTTATAGCCAACTTTAACTGCGTCTAATAAACTGACAGCAGAATATAACGGGCTGATAATTTTGCACCTAATCAGATCCAAACATTCCTGTGTTGTTACTATTAGATTTTCTACACTCGAAACCGTGCCCCGCATCTTTGATAATACCCCTGGCAAATTACTATTAAAAACTTTAACTGCTTTCTTTGCTTCAGTAATTAATCCATTAGCAGCATACAACACAATTATTAGATAAATACCAACAATACTGAAAACAATTGTAAGAAGCAAAGCACAAACTTCGTATACCGTAATAAAACCTCCTTTATAATTATTGAAAACTTTCGCCACTATTAGTGGAATTGGAGGAAATACAAAGTATCGCAAAGATAATTATTCTTATCTCCAGATAATTCCCAGTTTCTTAAACTTAATCAGGCCACTCGCAAACTCCTTCAACCACTCTTCAAATTCTTTTCCTTCATCCTGAGGAACATAAGCATTTACATCTATAAACTCACTAAACCTTTCATTTTGTAGAGTCCAGGAATATTTACTAAACTGATATTTTAGGGCTTCATAATAAGAGTATGGAATACACAAATCGTAAAGGATATGTTGTCTTACTCTTTCCGGGCATAACCTCTCCAGCAAACCTCTCACAGTTCCGCTATAGGCCCTGCTTAAACCACCAGTCCCTAATAAAATACCTCCAAAATAACGAACCACTACAACTAAAACATCCCAAAGCTGACGGTGCTGCAATTGCTCTAAAACCTGTTTCCCTCCGGTTCCCTGAGGTTCGCCATCATCAGTAGATTTTTCAAGTAATCTTACCTTGAGCCGATAAGCATAAACATAATGACGTGCATTTGGATATTCGACACGGATCGCTTGTAAACTAGCAGCTACTTCATCAACGTTCGTAACATGATGCACGATGGCTATAAATCGAGATTTTTCTACAGTCTGTTCCCAACTTGCAGTTTGATTTATTACGTAAAAACTATTATTATCCACATTCATACCCCTGTTTATAACATTTTGACTTTAGTCTTTTAAATTGTATTTATTTAGAGCTTCGGAATTAAAATTTTGATTATATCAAATACAGGCAGGACTTTTAAGGTCAATAGTAGAAAATTTTTATGAAACAAAAACGAGGGGGGAATTTATAATGCGGGTACTTATAATTGGACAAGCCCCATTTGGCGCAGAATGTCTCCAGGCTTTAAAAGAACAAGGAGAAAATTTGGTAGGCGCAATAACTATTCCTGATGTTCCAGGGGCTAAAAAACCTAACCCTTTTAAGGAATTAGCAATTGAACTGGGCTTACCGCTGTTTCAACCAAGCAACCTACGCCAACCCGAAGTATATGAATGGGTTAAGAAATTGGCACCGGATCTTCTTGTTCTGGTTTTTGTTACAAACTTTGTCCCTAAAACAATCATTGACCTTGCTCCGCTCGGCGGCATTAATTATCATCCTTCACTCCTGCCCAAATTCAGAGGCGGAAGCGCCATGGCCTGGGCAATCATTTCAGGTGAGAAAGAAACTGGTGTAACAATTCATTACATTGATGAAGGAGTTGACACAGGCAATATTATTTTACAGGAATCAGTACCAATTGATCCGGAGGATACAACAGTCACATTATACTTCAATAAGCTATATCCGCTTGGTGTTAAATTAACTAAAGAAGCCGTCCGTTTAATCAGGGAAAAACAAGCCCCCAGCATTCCTCAGGATAACCGTTTAGCTTCATTCCAACCTGTACTTAAAGCCCAAGACACTATTATTGACTGGCGGCAAACTGCTCAGAACATTAACAATTTGGTACGCGGTGCTACGCCTGTACCTGGTGCCAGCACTGAATTTCATGGTAACAGCCTTATTATATTGGAAGCAAAAGTTCTTGACATTAAATCTCCGGCCGGAACTGTAGCAGGTGAAATTATTGAGCTCATCCCTGATCAGGGTTTGGCTGTGGCAACCGGTAAGGGCATTCTTCTGTTGTTAACTGTAAAATCAGCCAATGAGAAGCTAACTGCCCTTCAATGGGCCGAACGTTCTGCTGTACAAGTTGGAAAAGAGCGCTTTCCATCCTGATCATTGTCAAGTAATATTTTATCATAAAAACAGCAAAAGCGCCGGGTGAATTATTTTCGCCTGAGCGCTTTTGTTTATCCAATCGTAAGACTCCCACTTCAAGCAGGAGGGGTCCTGCTGAACGAGGTCACTGTTTAGTGATGAATTCCTTGGGAAATATCACTTAAGGCCTCACCTGCTTCGTCTACATGAATACGTTCTACAGCCAAATCTCCAAGTGCGATGATTCCAACTAATTTATTATTCTCCATAACAGGCAACCTTCTGATCTGTTTTCCGGCCATAATTTCCGAGGCTTCATGGACATCAGTATCAGGACTTACTGTCACAACATTTCTGCTCATAATATCATTGGCCTGGAGCGAATTTGGATTTTTACCCGTAGCAATGGCCCTAAGGATCATATCCCGATCCGTAATTATTCCCTGAAGCCTATTTTGCTCATATACTGGGACTGAGCCAATATCTTCTTTCTGCATTAATCTGGCTACTTCTACCAGGGACGTATTTGGAGTTACCCAGACAACATTTTCAGACATGATATCACGAACTATCATCAGGAAAATACCCCCTTTATAAATTTCTCAATGATAGTTTGATCACTTTCCTCGAAAATTATGAATTGTCTTTTTTGAATAATTTTTATAATTTTTTCATCCACTATTCTATTTCATCCCACTAACCAAAGCCACGACTCCGCCTGACAAGTTCCTATACCTTGTATCTTTCAAGCCACAATCTGCAAAAATTGCCGCGATTTCTTGTTGAGATGGAAACTCTTTAGCCGATTGAAATAAATAATTATAAGCTCTTTCGTTTTTTACCAATATTCTCCCCATTAGAGGGACTATTCTTTCAATATAAAACCAAAATAGTTGTTTATAAATATTAAAATGGGGTTTTGCCATATCTAAAGATACAATTATGCCGCCAGGCTTGACAACACGGGTCATTTCCTCAATACTCTCAGACAAGTCAGATAAATTTCTTAAACCCCAGCCTATAGTAACCCCATCGAAAGTATCACTTTTAAAAGGTAAATTCATCGCATCACCTTGTATTAAAGTAATTATTTCACCATAGTCCTGCTTTTGTTTAATATTTTGTTCATTTAACCGCTGCCCTGCAATTGCCAACATTTTTTCAGAAAAATCCAAACCAATAATCTTACCTTGTAAACCAACCGCCTTTGCCAATTCAAACGAAAGCTGACCAGTACCGCAACAAACATCAAGAATTTTGGCTCCAGGTCTTGCCCTCACCTGCCGGACAGCCAGGCTACGCCATTTTTTATCCATTCCAAAGGTCATTATTGTATTCATCAGATCATAATGTTCAGCAATATGATTAAAAACTTCTTTTACATATTCTGCTTTATTCATCCAATCGTGAGACCCCGACTTCTCCAAGTGGGGGGGCCCCCGAAGTCTCAATGTTCAACTTTAGTTGAACGAGTTCACATTCTCGGGATTTCATATTTTTAATTTCTCCTTAATCAATTTATCCTTAAAAAACTCAAAAGCATAGTTTATCCTGAAAATAATCACTCAGGGAGATACAAGTGCACATTCACCATTGATCCGGAAGTTTCCGTCAATTTTTATTAATTTTATGATTTATTTTGTATAAAAAATCGCAGGCATTTACCTGCGATCTTAGGTCTTTAAATTTTAATAGCGCCGATTTGTCTGATAACATTCGCGGCAATATACCGGTTTATCACCAGATGGTTGAAAAGGTACTTCTGTTTCGATCCCACAGTTTGCACAAACTGCCGGGTACATTTGACGTGGCTGACGAGCATAACCACCAGTTCTTCCACCGTTTGCCTGTTTGCGAGCTTGACGGCAGGCAGGACAGCGTCCAGGTTCATTTTGGAACCCTTTTTCAGCATAAAATTCTTGCTCACTTGCTGAAAAAATAAATTCTTGACCGCAATCGCGACAGGTTAGGGTTTTGTCTTGGACCATTATAATTCCTCCTTAATGGGTGTTCCTTGTCCACTTTGGATCCTTGCCAATTTTCATCCGTGCCACCCGAATAAGGATTCGAATTATGGATTCCAATTTTTATGGGCCCAAGTCTTACAAGCACAGATACAGTATATCAAAGTACTCATTAAGACGCAAATCAATTTTCAGAATTTTATTGCTTTAAATTTTTTCAGACCTGTCGGCAAGCAATAATTGCTATCAAAATAATAAAAATAACTAAAACCAATAACCTGAATGGTGTTACAAGTACTGATTGTACTTGCACCGGAATAAAATTAATTTCTTGCATAAAAACCTCAAATCAAATTTTGTCCTTTCTTCTATAATATACGTATTTAATCGATTAATTGCTTTCATTCAACTTTAGTTGAACGAGTTCATTCCGGAATTAAAACAAACATCCACCAATACGTATCAAACCTGAAATTAAGGCTTTGAGGATATTCCTCGAAGTCTTTAAATTGAACTAATGAAAAGAAAATCCTAAAGTCAGTTTTATTTTTTAATTCAAAATAAATATCATCCAGTGTTAAATGACCAGTTTCAATCCTATTTTCATGACGTTCGATAGCAGATACCAGGATTTCCCCTTCCGCAAGGATTGTTATATCATCGTTCTTAAGAACTGCACGCCATTTTTGATTTAGGAGTTTTTCTAAAGCGACCAGAAGAAATTGCTCTTTCTTTATTGATAATCGATATTCTGCACCCATCAATAAGCTTTCTCCCATTTCATATCCTCCTGGTATAATTTATTATGTTTTGTATCATAACATTGATTGAAGATATTTATCTCTTTTCTGTTCTAATTTATCTGCAATACTCCAACAATCTTCCCAACTCTTATTTGGTTGCCGACGCCAGAAAATCATAGCTGCCCGCATTTTTTCAGCACAATTATCTAATATGGTTTGAGTCGGGTTTTTACCGCCCCAGGCTTTCACCCAATCCAAATAACATTGGACTAATTCCGGTGACTTTCGTTGCAGATAGGTATAGGTATAAAAACAGGATATCCATTGTTGACAGTTTTCATCTGCCTCACGTGTGTAAGTTTTACCATCCAGATCTAAACCCGATATGAACAATAATAAGAACAGAAAATATATCCGTATAACCAGTCGTAAATGTTCCGGATTAAGCTGCAGAACCTCTGCAACTTTTCCAAGAGGCCTTAAAAAGACTTTGACTGACGGATTACTATACGAGCAAATGCCAAAAGCAGTAATCGGGATAGGAAAAAGGTCCTCCACATTACTTTGTTCCAAGTGACTTACCAGTTCTCTCTCAATTTGAAGCAAGCGCTGTTCTTTGGCAGCTAACTGCTCAGTCGTCTCGCGTAAAAACGCCTGGGCCTCTGTGGGACGTTCAGGAAGCTCTTCAGCCCATTCACGTAAACGCGAACGACGTGGTAATAATATATCTAAAACCGAACCAGTTTCCATGTGCAAATTCCGGAATGCACTTCGAACCCGTTCAGGATCACGATAAAGCCCGCGCATAAGAACTTCTGCACTTCGTGGTATCTCCATGGATTCCTCAAAGTTCACCAAGGCTTCTCCATTACGTTCCGGGAATTTTAAGCCCATCATATTTTCAATTTCCAGGCGTAGTGAAGACACATACACTCCCCCTTTGACACCTGTCTTTTGCTTTCATAATATGGAATCAACAGTAACTTAAGACCATTAAAAATCCTAAATTTGACCCCTATACCGGGAGTTTGCTAGAATAGGTAAGATCCTAAGAAGAAACGAGTTGAATTTAAATGCCTAATTCAACCTATCAAGGTTTCAAATTAGATATTTTTCAAAAAAAGGCTTTGGATGCTATTGATGCCGGTCAGTCTGTTATTGTTGCTGCTCCAACAGGAACCGGAAAAACACTTATAGCAGATTATTTAATTGAAAAAGCTGTCCTTGAGCATAGCAAGGTCCTCTACACGGCACCTATTAAAGCCCTAAGTAATCAAAAGTTCAAAGATTTTAAAAAACAATTCGGTGAGTCAACAATAGGAATTATGACAGGGGATATTGTCCTTAACCCTACTGCCCCTATCCTGATTATGACTACGGAAATATTTCGCAACCAGGTAATTACCGAAGATCCAAATCTTAATTTTGTTTCATACGTTATCTTTGATGAGATACACTGGTTAAATGATGAGGAAAGAGGTACAGTATGGGAAGAATCCATCATATTGGCACCCAAACATATCCGGATTTTAGGACTTAGTGCCACAATTGCCAACGCCCGGCAATTAACTGATTGGATAAAAGACATCCGTCAAGAAGAAATAATTTTGATTGAGGAAGAAAAACGTGTTGTGCCTTTGGAATATCATTATTATACAAAGGAAACAGGTTTGACAACTTACTCAAAACTCTGGAATTATTACATAAAGAAACGTAAAAAAAACAAAGCTGAAAACATGTCTTTTCTAACAACTACTCATCTGGACTTAATCCGTACTATTCAGAATAATTATCTCCCCGCTTTATATTTTGTTTTTAGCCGTAAACAATGTGCTGCTAAGGCCCGGGAATTGGCAGGAATCGCCAACTATTTAAAACCCTTGGAACGTATAAAGGTTGAGAAACTATTTTTCACTCATTTTGGGGACGAAATTAATTGGTCTCAATCAACACATCGGCTCAAACGTCTTTGTATAAAAGGAATCGCCTTTCATCACGCCGGACTTTTACCAAGCCAAAAGGTAATAGTTGAGGAATTGTTCCAACTAAAACTTATCCAGGTGCTCTACTGTACTGAAACCTTTAGTGTTGGAATCAATTATCCTGTTAAATCAGTTTGCTTTGATTCATTAAAAAAATTTGACGGTAAAAAATTCCGTACTTTAGCAAATCATGAGTTTTTTCAAATGTCCGGAAGAGCCGGACGAAGAGGAATTGACGAAAAAGGTTTTTCTTTTGCTTTAGTTGATCTTAACAATATGGAAAAAAGCCCACTTCCCCGGTTCCAGATTAACCATTTAGAACCTCTTACAAGCCAATTTAAACTAACATATAACACCGTACTGAATCTGACTTCAACTTTAAATCCCGATCAGATTAACACCTATTTTGAAAAAAGTTTTGCTTCGTTCAGCTACCGCTTAAATTTCAAATCAACTGAGGATGAATTAAACGAAATTAAACAAAAGATAGAATTTACACGCTCTTATGTCTGTGAGAATGTAGATTCTTATTGTTGCCCCATCAAACGTCATCCTAAACAAAAAGAACTGGATCGTCTGAAAAATGCTTATCGAGTATTAGGGCCGCGTAAACAGCGACGCATTTACGGCCGGGAGATGGCCCGTAAAATTCGCACATGGGAAAAGTTATTAAATAAACCTCCCCTAAACTGCCCAGCCAGCCGACAAACTTCTTGCAGCGAACATCGTAATTCTTTTATTGTACTTCAACAGCAATTCAATCAACTGCAAAAAGAATCAGCAGATTTACCAGACCAAAATACATTCATAAGAGAATTCGAATACAAGAAAAATCAATTAAGGCAAATGGGTTATTTAAGAAGTAACGAATTATTACCCCGTGGCTTCTTTGCAAGTCGCATATATATTCAGGAATTATTAGTGACAGAATTAGTTTTTTCAGATCTGTTTTCTAAGTTTGACGATGACCAGCTCAACGCCCTGATTTCCGGGATTGATTTCGAAGCCCGAAAAAACGACTTGTTTCTTAAATTCTCCGCTATAGATTGGACACCTATTAAAGAAATAATTCAATACATAAAAGGTATCTGCGGAGAAGAAGCTGTGCGTTTCGATCCAAGAGTTGCAGTAATCACTTATGCCTGGAGTCAAGGCAAACTTTTTAGCCAGGTACATAATTTATGTAATCTGGATGAAGGTGATATCATAAGCGTATTTAGACGTACCATAGATATTTTAAGGCAAATGAAAGAAACTATAACTGATCCTGTATTACGCAGCCGTTTAAAAACATGTATGAATAAACTCGACCGGGATGAAGCTTCTATATTAGAATTATAAGAATAATATTATTTAATAGAACAGCACCGTGAAATAAAAAACACACGGTGCTGTTATTTATTGGTTACTCTTCAGAATTAATTGGTATAAATCTGAAAAGTCCCCTGAATCGTCTGTTGGAGCCTTACCAGAAGAGTCATCCAATAAAAATGTTTTAAGACCTAACTCCCTTACAACAATATCTTCGGCTATTTGATTTCCCACTATAAGACATTCAGTTGGATCCAGGTTCAGTTTTACAGCCATTTCTTCAAAAAATCCCAAATGTGGCTTACAATAATGAAAATTCTCAATAGATGAAATAACTGCGAATTGTTCAGGCGAAAGTTCTGCCCAATTGATTCGTTCAACAACTGCTCCAAGGGGCAGGACCGGATTCGAAACCAAGGCAACCATATATCCTTGCTGAATAGCAAACTCTACAATTTTTTTCCCTTCAGGATTAGGCTTGGACATACATTGCAGGGCCGGAAAATCCACGGCATAAAATTCCTCAAAAATTGGCCATAAAGTATTGTAAGTTAAACCGGTAGCTTTAGAAAAATCATCGAAAAAAGTTTGCAAATTTGTACGATCTGGCTTTGGTTCTTTAATCATAATGTCAATAGAACGAAATAACTGTTTAACAAACCGATCAGATGGTATGTATTGTAAAAACCGTGGGGATAAAAGGCCAACATAGTTTCGCATAAACTCAACTTCATCCCCAGAAAATAATACTCCATCCAAATCAAAAAGAATAGCGCGTATCAATAATCGTCCCTCCATTTGAGACTCCATAAATAAATTTAAGATAATACAATATTTATTATAGCTAAATATATTCGGCTTTTAACTTGAATTTCCTTCAATAAATTAAATATGCTTTAAATGAAAATATTTTTTAAGTGAAAAATCGAGTAGGGAGGATTTTCTCCTCCCTCTCACACCACCTAGCATGCGGATCCGCACTAGGCGGTTCAATTCAAATAGTAATCCACACAACTAATGAGTCCTCGCTTTGCGAGGATTTCTTTT
>JAQVLN010000119.1 GCA_028704155.1 Desulfitobacteriaceae bacterium | reverse complement strand
TTGTGGATATATCTAACCACCGTCAACAGATAAGCATCATCTTCTACACATTCACTTCCATATCGTCCCTGGAATAGGTGGCCGCTTCTATCATATTTCCGGTTGTACCACCATGCGTAACTGGTTCTGATCCTACTCATAATTCGCGAAATTTTGTCTCTCTTTTCTCTTATCAATATATGAATATGGTTGTTCATTAAGCAGTAACCATATACCTCATATTCCTTTCCCGATTTTTTCTGAGACAGTATTGCCAAGAACCGTTGAAATCATACTCATCATAGAAGATATCCTGTCGATTGATTCCTCTAAAACAACATGATAAATGATAAATGCCACTTTTACTCCGTTCTCTCGCCTTCCTACCCATTTATCACCACATCCGTTGTTTTTAACCATTGTATCAAAAAACGGAAAGGGAAGCAAAAAGAACGTCCCTTTGCTTCCCAAGTGCCCTCTACCTCATGGACATCTGACAAATTGTCTCCACCCATTGTAACGGTTTTGTCCCTCTTTCCGATGAGCGCTTCTGTCAAGCCCGCCTGCGGCATCTACCATTGTTCCCTTTTCTAGATCCGCGTAGCCGTACCCTTTAGAAAAAATAATTTTGCCACCTTTGACCAGGACAACAGCCGCCCCAGGCGACGTTTTGCCGATATACTGAGTCATATAATCATCGATGAAATATTCTATTTCCGAAAGGGGTATGCCCGTAGCCTGACCCCATCTATGGAATTCCTTAAAATTATTATGGTATAATCCCATCTTTAACAGTTGGCAAAAATAAAAAGCTCGGGATCCCTTGAGAATAAGGGTTCCCGAGCTTTCGTTAACTAATTTAAAAGTGAGTAATATATTTATAATTTTGTACTTTTGAAAATTTTTTTCATCTGCCTTGTATTGACAATCTGATAGTCAGTGCGGAAGCCAAACGCTTCATGTAGATCATCTGTGAAATCAATTCTAGTATAAGTTGGTATGTAGCCATCACCTTTTACTTCTAGGAAATTCATATCTCTCAATCCATTAATGATTTCATGGCATGTGTATTTATCTTCCAGTTTTTTTTCGAGGAGTCTGTAGATAACTAAAGCAATGAAGCATGTCATGAAATGAGCTTCTATTCTGTCATCTCGGCTTAGGTATACCGGTCTGGCTCTGAATTCGTTTTTCATAATCCGGAAACATTCTTCGATTTCCCAGCGTCTTTTGTTTACCATGATGATTGCAGAAGCATCATCTTCAAGATTTGTACAGACGGCATAAAAACCGTCAAATTCTGCTTCTTTCGAAATGAGTTCAGTGTTGATACTGTACATTACATGCTCGGCAACCTCACCATCAGCAGTGCAATGGCTTTTATTAATGAACCTTTTGTAATCATTGGGGCCACATTTTTTTAACTTTCCAGGATTTAAATCAATTAGCTTTTGTGCTCGCTCTATTTGGGAGTTTCGGATATTTCTCTGATAGTCACGGTATTTAATAGAGTAAGTTACAACGATTTTCTGTTCAAGTCCATTCTCCTTTATCCAGCGTTCCTTATAGAATACCTTGTCCTTGTCTTTCTTTTCATCAAGCTTAGTAATGTCATAGGTTTTGTTGTCATCAGCGAGAGACCAGCCTTTTGGATCAAGAGCCCATTCTTTTAGGTGCTTTTTCAACTTTTTGATGGACTGTGTTGTGATAAACGATCGTTCCCCTTTGTTATTGAACATTCTGTTATCATGAGATGCCAATCCCGCATCTGTACATACAACAAACCTGGAAAGATTAAAATCGGATAGGATCTTTTTTTCCAAGGGCTTTAATGTCAACTGTTCGTTGGTGTTTCCTTTATTGATGTTAAAGGCGAGAGGGACGCCGTCGCCCTCCCCTATACATTGATTGATAAGAAATAGTTATTTGTTAATAAATAAAATGTAATATACAATATAGTTATGTCGAATATTTATATATATGACAGGTACCATATACATAATTTTTGGGGAGAGGTGCAAATGAAGTTTTGTAAAGAGAAAATAATATTACTGGTATGCTTGTTACTGATGTCTATGGTGGTGTTTGCAGGTTGCTCGCCAGACAGTGGAAACGTCGATAGCAGCAAAAACAAAACCCATCTTAAAGTGGGAACCGATGCCTTTCAGCGTCCTGCGGTAGATGCCTGTGTCGATGCTTTAGCTGAGATGGGCTATGATTTGGAGGTAGTGGTTTTTGACGATAACGTAATGCCTAATACTGCTATTATGGAAGGAACTATTGACGCTAATATGTATCAGCATGTACCTTTTATGGAGACATTTAATAAAACTAAAGGTGGCAAATTGGTAATGCTAGAGCCAAAATTATTTTATACCACAATTGGCTTTTATTCAGAAAAATATGATAGCGTTAAGGCCTTGCCGGAAAAGGCCTCTATCGTAGTTGGCAGTGATCCAAGTAATATAGACAGAGCTTTGCGCATGCTGGATGCTGAAGGGCTTATTACCCTTGTTGATAAGAAAAAGGATTTTTACAACATTCACGATGTAGTGGAAAATCCTAAGAATTATTTACTTAAAGAAGTGGCTGGTCAACAGGTTGTCAATAATATGCAGGATGTTGATGCCGCTGTATTATATGGCACCACGGTATTGGAAGCCGGAAAAGACCCATCAACGGCATTGTTTTTTGATGATAAAACAAGAGATAAAACCTATGCTATTGGTGTTGTTGTCCATGAGAACAACAAGGATAGTCAATGGGTTCAGGATTTAGTAGACGCATTTATGAGCGAAACTACCTGGGCCAATGTGGATGCTCACTTTAAGGGTTCTTATGCTAAAGCTTATGATGATTAGAATAATCGGATTTTAAAGTATATTGGGCTATGTAAAAAACTTAGCGATGGTATGTAAAAGAAAGGGTATACGTTCTTATGGAGAGTTTTTTTAGCCCCGAAATATATGATTCTTTTATTAAAATTATCTGGCCAGCACTTGGTGCCACCTTCCGGATGCTTATTGTATCGGCTGGTTTCAGCACTATCTTTGGCTTTGTATTAGCCATAGTGCTAATTGTAACTGATACCAGGGGTTTATATCCTAATCCTCTTTTGTATAAATTCCTAGATTTCATTATAAATACCATCCGTTCCTTTCCTTTTATAATATTGCTGGTAGCAATTATCCCATTTACCAGGATGATTGTCGGTACTTCTATCGGCGAACAGGCCGCTATAGTTCCGTTAACCATTAGCGCTACTCCTTTTATTGCTAGAATTTTTGAAGGCAGCTTAAGGGAGGTGGATCCGCAGATTATAGAGGCGGCAAAATCTTTTGGCGCTTCCGAGAGTCAAATTGTATTTAAAGTGATTGTGGTGGAAGCATTACCTTCGATGGTATCCGGTATAATTTTAGCGGTTATCTCCATTTTAGGGGGAACAGCTATGGCGGGTGTCGTTGGTGCCGGTGGGTTAGGGGCGGTTGCTCTTCTCTACGGCTATCAAAGCTTTAACACTGAAATAATGGTTGTTACCGTTATTTTATTAATTATTATTGTACAAGTTATTCAAACGACAGGTAATTTTGTGTATAAGAAGCTGCGTTAATTGTGCCTAAAATTCTAAACCTCTATTTCCGGCTGTTTTATGGAATGGAGGTTTTCGCATAGAAGGGTGAATTTAATGATTAAAATATCCAACCTGTATAAAGCCTATGGCGACCTTTTAGTCCTGGACAATGTCAACCTGGAAATAAAAAAAGGGGATATCTACGGACTTGTAGGAGTTTCCGGCGCGGGAAAATCCACCTTGTTAAGATGTATCAACGGCCTGGAAAGCTATGACCAGGGTACATTAACGGTGGACGGAGTTGATATTAAAACCTTAAACAGATATGAGCTCCGCAAATTCAGAAGCAATATCGGCATGATTTTCCAGCAGTTTTCCTTGTTGGAAAGAAAAACTGTTTATGAAAATATAGCCCTTCCTTTGCAATGCTGGAAATATAAGAAGGCCGATATTGACAAAAAGGTGAGAGAGCTCTTGGAATTAGTGGAATTAAAGGATAAAGTCAATATTAAGCCCCGGGAGCTAAGTGGTGGCCAAAAGCAAAGGGTGGCCATTGCCAGAGCTTTAACCCTTAATCCGAAAATATTATTATGCGATGAAGCAACCTCGGCCTTAGACCCCAATATTACTAAATCCATATTGCAATTGCTACGTAAAATCAATAAAGAATTACAAATTACCATTATTATTGTGACCCATCAAATGCCGGTGGTGAAGCAAGTATGCTCCAATATGTCTATTTTGAGCAAAGGAAAAGTGGAGGTTTCCGGCCGGGTGGAAGATATTTTTCTGGATAAGCCTAAGATTTTATACGAAGTTTTAGGCAAAGAGCAGGAATATTTGCCGGATAATGGTATTAATATAGAAATATTACGACGGGAAAAAAGTAGCAATAACTCAATTTTATCCGAAATGGCCATTGCCACTCAAACGGTATTTTCTATAGTATTAGGCAGTTTAGATCACTATCAGGATGATATCAAAGGTTCTATTGTCATCAACGTACAAACCGAGGATAGAGAAAAAATAATAAATTACCTTAATATGCACAATATCGAATGGCGGAAATTTTAATTAAAAAGGAGAATAAAAATGGCTTTTTTAGAATTAACCTTCCCAGGAGGGCACAAAACAAAATCTTCACTGCGGGGCTTCGAGATCGTTACCGATTATCCGAAATATCTGGGTGGGGATGAAAGTGCCCCGGCTCCCTGGCATATTTTTTTGGCGTCTCTAGCTTCCTGCCAGGGTATTCATATCAGAAATTATTGTGCAGAATATAATCTGCCCTATGAAAAGATTAAAATTACCTTAGAACCTATTGCCAGCGCCAACGACCCGGACTGGTTCACCGATTTTAACTTGGAAGTGCATTTACCGGAAGGCTTCCCAGAGGAGCATATTGAACCTATGCTTGCTGCCGCTAAATCTTGCCGGGTGGTGAAGCATCTTTGCGTGCATCCTGTACGGGTTAATACAACGGCGGTGATGGCACGGGGGTAAGTCAAGTCCATTTTGTGGTATAAAATCTCCTCTGGTTTAGTCCTTACCCCCTCACTTAGCCCGTGAACTCTTAGTAACTGCAAATGATTAATTAGTAGCTGCTTTATTCTATCAAGGTATCATGGAGCCTCTCAAAAAGAAATCCGGCGGAAAACCAGGCAGGAGCATAGTCAAGACGGATTAAGCCGTCAACACAAAATCTGGTCCCACTATAATTCCAGGGACAGTTTCCCAGAATGCTCTTAAGAAGCCAGCCGGTGGAATATTCGATCGCCAGGAAGGAGCCCATCCAGATCAGACCCCGGAGATACCAGGG
>JAQVLN010000118.1 GCA_028704155.1 Desulfitobacteriaceae bacterium | reverse complement strand
AGGCCCTCCCAGTTCTTGCCATACCAGTTGTATTTGCTACCTGGCATCCAGCCATCATTATTAGTAACTTGGTAAACAATTGGCAGCTTATAACGGGCAGCAACTTCAATATCCATCATGGCGTTAACCATACCGCCATCGCCAATGAAGGAAAGCAGAGGAGTCTTATCGCCCAATTCGATTTGAGCAATAGCAGCACCTACTGATTGACCAACACTGTGACCAACACCGGCATAAGTGGAAGCAGTCAGGATTTGGGCTGACTTAACACATACGAGGTAAGGCATAACAACGCCGGACATGGTATAACCATCGATAAAGTAACGGACAGCGTTATTATATTTTTCGGCAACATAGTCTACGGTCATCTGGGCGAGCGGCATATGGTGCATAAAATTATTTTCCTTATAACGTGGAAGATTCATATAATGCTCAGCTTGAGCGCGCCTCTTGGCGATTGCAGCTACATCAGCATCCTGGCATTTCTTGATCCACTCGTCCCGTCCGGGAGGAGGAGTCAGATTATTAGCCTTGGCATAATCGATCATTTGTTGGGCTACAATCTTGGGATTACCAACAATCGCGCCAACTGTATCGACATAACTATAAATCATGTCAGATGATTCAGCAATTTGGACAGCCTCATTCCACTTTCCGCCATAACCGTCAAAGAATCCGATTTCTACGCCGACCGGTACAACCAGATCGATTTCTTTCTTAAATGCCATACCGCGCATGCATAAGGGATCGGTTTCAGGAATAGTGCCACGACCAAGACGTCTGGTAGTAAAAGGTACCTTTGCCATCCGGAAGAATTCCAGCAACTCCGGTCCGCAATCAGCCCAGTGAGCTCCATCGCCTAACATACCGAAAGGCTTTTCAGCCTTATAGATAGCGTTTACTACTTCGGCAATGTCATCCGGTGCACCTGCTGAAAGGATAGGTTGATTTTCTTTTCCGTGCCGCCAGTTTGCTCTCCAGGTTGCATGCTCGCCCCAAGCACCGTACCAAACTCTGTCATTGGCTTCTTTCGGGGTAAACATACAACTAATACCAATTTCCATGACTACGGGGCCATAAGGAAATTCCATGGCAAGTTTAAGTCCGCGGGTAAAGAACTGTTTGATCGTATTGGGATAAGTAATTCTCTGGGCCCATTTACTAATAGTCGAACAAACTTCTGAAGCATAGGCTTCCTGAATAGTATTATATAATTTATCGTGTTCTATTTCATGACCACCGGCAATAAAGAAAACTGGTGACCGGCTTAACCAAGCCTGGTTAATCGGGCTAACAGCATTTCCTACACCAGGTCCGACTGTACCGTAGCATACGCCAGGTCTGCGGGCAACTTGAGAATATGCCTCAGCTGCATAGACTCCATTTTGCTCATGTGCGAAAGTTATCATTTTAATGCCAATTCTGCTTATTCCATCAATGAGCTGCCAAATATGCCCCCCAGGCACCCCAAAAGCTACAGTAACGCCATATTCTTTTAAGGCTTCACCACAGAACATACCGGAATATGGATATAATTCTCTTTCTCCTAAAGGCATCGCTAATTTTGCTTGTCTCTCTTTGTCCCATTCTATATTGATTTTTGCCATATAGATCCATCTCTCCTATCTATTTTCGTACTTTCTTTCCCGATTAATGGTCTTTGTTATTAATTACCGAATAAAGGGGCTAATCTAAAAGCAACGAGTTCAGTTTCACCTCCTTCTCAGCTCAACTGAATATTCAGCATAACCTGAATATATACTGGTGATCTGAAAATTTAGAAGATTCCATAACCTAAAAATATGCAAGAGCTATGCCATCCAATCACAATGCAACTAATACCTTCAAGAGTAAGCTATAAAATTACTAATTTTCGCTCAGATCAGGTAATTTCGTAACGGTTAGCTTGTATGCATTAACTCTAAATATAGCGAATTATCGTAATATTTGCTGAATTCTGATGATTTTTAATTTAGAAAAATATACTCTGTTTTTCTTTATTATAATTATATCGACTATCGGCCATTTACTAAAATTGTCCAAGCATTGCAATATTAGCGTTGCAATAGTGTTACATCTGTAACACTATTGCAACCTAACCCAACTTCCCGGTAAACATAATCAAAACCTTGCTGTGTCTCACTTCTTCATTTTAATTTTGTCACTACAACCTTTACCTTTCAATGTCCGATTTCTCTTTAGTGGATCTCTTCATTGCCCGGTCGACAGCAGCGGCAAGGTTAGTTTCATCTTCAAACAGGGAGCTCTGACCGGCTAAACGGGCTTCTAGGATCTTGGCCAGCTTCGACCAATCAGATTTAGGAAGATCTAAGGTGCCTAAATGCATGATTAGGCGTTAGGCGTTGCCGAACTTTCGTTTTTGACCCTTATTAGTCAAATCATGTTTAATAAAAAACTACTGAATTCTTCACCTTCCCGTGAGACAATCAAGGTTGCTTCCAGGCAAGTAAGGGCACCTACCAATTCACAAGTAAGAACATTATCCCATAAATTTATGTAAATACTATCCGGTTCCTGGCCAAAAACTTCTTTATAAATTCTCGTAATTCCGCTTTTAATGTTGACTTCAGTTTGTTTAATCGTCTTCATTATTATTAACCTCTTATACTAATTTTATTCAAGAAATAGATAAATATATTTCCAGCTTCTCCTTCCAGCCACTGCTTATATGTACCTCCTTCTCTTATGAAGAAATTGCTGATGAAATAATTCCTTATTTTATAAACCAAAGCCTCACCTTCCACTGAGGATAACAAAGTCTGCTCCAGTTTTGTAAGAACACCTTCCATTTTAAGTATCAGAACATCTTTCCATACATGTGCATAAAGATTAGTCGGACCTTGTCCATAAATTTCTTTATAAATTCTTGCTGTTCCGGATTTTATATTCGCTACAATTTGATTATAATTCTTCATTATCCCCCAACCTCGAAATAAAATTTTATATCAGAAAAACGTACTTAGTACAAAAAGATAGTTGGGAATAAAATTCCCAACCACTTAATTTTGTGGAAAAATAATTATTTACTAAATACAGCCAAATCTCTTTAGCTTGCGATAGAGGGTACTGCGGGCCATATTCAACTGAGCAGCTGCCTTAGTCATATTATCATTACATTGCTTAACAGTATTCAACAAAATATCTCGTTCATATCTTTCAATAATTGACAAATCAGTAACTGTTTCGTTCTTTTCGATTTCGTTTTTAGCGATAACCATATCAGATTTATTCCTAACCATCTCTATTACTTCCGGCGGCAAATTATCGGGAGTAATATTATCGTCATAACTCATCTGCACGGTCCGTTCGATAACATTACACAATTCCCGTACATTACCAGGCCAATCATAAACCTCAAGTATCTTTAAAGCCTCATTACTTATCCGCAAACAAGGCCTGCCTAATTCCTTACGAGCTTTATCCAAAAAATTATGAACCAGAAGGCTTATGTCTTCACGACGCTTCCTTAACGGAGGTAAAGTAATATCGATTACATATAATCGATAAAAGAGATCTTCCCGGAAGTTACCCTTTTTAACCTCTTCGGATAGATTCTTATTACTTGCAGCTATAATTCGGACATCTATCGGAATAGTCTTTCTGCCACCGATTCTTGTTACTTCCTTCTCTTGCAAGACTCTCAGCAGATTTACCTGTTGATCCAAAGGCATTTCGCCTATTTCATCGAAGAAAATCGTGCCGCCTTTAGCTAATTCAAATTTTCCCGGGTTTCCCCCTTTATTAGCCCCGGTGAAAGCGCCATCAGCATAACCGAAAAGTTCACTTCCAACCAGTTCCTTAGGCAAGGCACCACAATTAATAGCAATAAAAGGACCCATTGTCCGTTTACTGGCAAGATGAATAGCCTGAGCAACCAGTTCCTTACCTGTACCGCTTTCACCCTGAATAATAACGGTTGCTTCATTAAGTGCGGCACGTTTTGCCATCTCAATACTTTTAAAAAATATCTCACTTTTCCCTAAAATTGACTGAAAATTATAACGGGCAGCATTACTCCTTGTCTCAACCTCGGCAGCCCTGAATATTACTTTCGCAGTCTTTCTGCCCTTGTTATTAATTACATCTACCTCTTCATTCATTAGAGCCTTATCGGAATCTGCAAATGAACCTTCACCCTTCCTGAACAAAGAGACAAACGGCAAGGTAATCAAAACCCCCAGGAATTTGTTATTATCCGTTATGGTTTTACTGATTAGGCGGATCTTCTGTCCAGTACGGTTATCTGTTATGAATAATTCACGCTCAGTATTTGGTTTCCCTAACCGGATTATTTCGGAAAAAGCATTATTTAGATCCGGAAAATCAGTTACAGTCTGGCCAACAACCTTACCAGGGTCAATGTTCAGTCTTTTTGCTGCCTGTTCATTAAGACGAATTACCCGTCCTCGCATATCAATAACAATCAGACCGTCCTTTGTAGACTCGCCGCAAATATCAATATATCTGTTAGTAAGTTTTTGTTGTCCTATAAGCTCTTTTTCCAATAAAGATCTTTCAATAGCTTTAGCCTGAGCCACAACCAACGCAAGAGTATGACGCTGATAACTGTTCCAGGGACCTGTCAGGTCCAATACTCCTATAATTTTTTTACTGATGGGATCAATAATCGGTGTTGCTGTGCAAGTCCAGCAATGCCACCCTTCACAATAATGCTCGGCTGAGAATATCTGTACGGGTCCCTGATGCTTAATAGCTGTCCCAATTGCATTGGTACCTGCGCCTTCTTCGCTCCAATCTGCGCCAACAATTAAATTGTTCAAGGAAGCTCTTTCCTGAACGTCCGCATCTCCTACTGCTTCTACTATTTGTCCTTTAGAATTACAGAGAAAAGCCATGTGTTTGGTTCCGGCGATAGTTTCAGCTAAATCATTAATAATAGGCTGAGCTATATCCCTGAGTTCTGCGTCGATTCTCATTTTAAACAATTCTTCTTCAGACAAAACCTTATGGGCTTTATGCAATCTTGAATTTATTCCAAAGGAACTACATCTTTTCCAGGATTCACTGACAACTGATCGAATCTTTTTTTCAGGCAGCCTACCGGTAACTACATAAGATTCCCAGATGTGCACTAATTCCATATTCAATTTTATTGGATCCTCTGACGTTAAAACAGCAAGTGCAGGATTATACAAGATACTACCCTCCCTACAAGTGTATGTAACCTCAGAATACAAATAAATTAATTCAACATTGAATTATAGTTTATGCCAATTTTCTCTGTATGTCAAAATTATATTTATTTTTAATTTGTAGAAATTATAAACTATAGATTAAAATCGTTTAGTTTATATAAATAATTATAAAGTAAGCCGAAGGAATTTACAATAAAACAAATGAAAAAT
>JAQVLN010000117.1 GCA_028704155.1 Desulfitobacteriaceae bacterium | reverse complement strand
TGGAGGGATATGGTGAAGGGATATGAAAAATCATAGAGACTATTCGATTATCAAGAACCCAGCAATCATGCGGGTTTGAGAGCCGCATACCGGTCGAAAAGGGCTTTTCACGCAGTAGATTTTGAGTGCGGTGCGTCTGCCAATTCCGCCACATCGGCAAGTTTATTTTAATTTCCCTCTCCCGAATCCGTCATTGGAATTTGGAGGGATATTAAAAACTAACAATACATTAGATAGTTTAACAGTAGATAGTTTAACATTAGAAAAACGTCAAGTCAAGGTTTCGTCGCGTTTTAATTTTAATTAAAACGTCACAAAAATATTATGTCAGATTTAATTTGTTCTATAAAATTAGTTGCTGATTAATAAATTGATAAGAAAATACACACCTATCAACAGCCCATTGCCTCTGTAATAATCTCATGAGCCTCTTCGGCTTCAGATTCCGGAACCAGGATTTCAACAGATGCATGTTTACCTAAGTGCATAGATCCAATCATTCGCAACTGAACCAGCATACCTTCATCTGAAAGAATCTGTTTATACTTCTCGGCAATGGCTTTATTCTGTGCGATATAAATTACAGTCCACATTATTTCCAATCCTCCATGAAAAGAACAAGTGGTTTAACATATATGATAACAAAGGCCAAATTGTTGTGCCATAAAAGCTAATTACTTACTTCTGCGTCTTCTGTACCTCTCCAGCAAAGCCCTTTCTACATGCTCTGGAACAAATTCTGACACATTACCGCCCAAACTGGCTACTGTCTTAATAGCACTTGAACTGATAATGGAAAAATCGCTTCTTGTCGGAAAAAAGATCGTTTCAATTTCCGGATCAAGCTTCTTATTCATTAGTGCCAGTTGAAATTCATATTCAAAATCTGATGTCGCGCGAAGTCCCCGAATAATAGCTCCGGAACCACAACGACGGGCAAAATTTACGGTAAGTCCCCTGAATGGTTTGATAATAACCCTTGGCATATCAGCAGTTGCTTCAGAAAATAAACGAATTCTATCCTCAAGGGAAAATAACGGAGATTTGTTATTGTCTGCCGCAACTCCGACTATAACCTCATCAAATACTCCGATTGCACGTCGAACAATGTCAAGATGTCCATAAGTAACAGGATCATACGTACCTGGATAAATCGCACTAGGCAATTACATTATCTCCTTTTCGTCATTTATACCCTCTCAGGTATTTCGCCTTAATTTTGAAAATTCCTGCCCAATTATCAGAAAATCTACATAGCTTTCCAAACAACATTTTCACGGCCAAGGACATCAGTCAATCTCTGTTCCAGTTCGCTCTGTCCATCTACCCAATAATCTTTGTTCCCTTTAATAAGTTTATTACTATCCATAAAAAAGAAATAGACTGGAAAAGACCCAGGGAAATTCTTTAGTATCGGTAGTATTGTTTCCATTATTACATGCTCTTCACGATCAAAACGCAAATAAAGTCGTTTTGTTCCTTTTTGAAGTTGAGTTGATGCATAACTGTTCGGTCCTGATATGGGTAGATAATTATCCAAAGCTGAGAGTTTTTCTACAAAAATCTTTTTTTCTTCATCTCTGACTGAATAACGCCCCTCGACTATAACAACCAAATCATTAGTTAAACCCCTTAACTGGGCAAAAATCCGCGGAAAAACTAGGGCTCCAATACTCCCGGTTAAATCTTCCAATATGAAACTTCCCATGAGTTCACCCTTTTTGGTTACGGTCTGCCTCAGCGAGGTAACAATCCCGCCAAGGACAACCTTCTTTTCCTGATCGCTCTCCAGGCATACAGCTATATCACAGGTTGTTACCGCTTTTATCTGAGAAATTAGGGCTGATAATGGATGCCCACTTAAATATAAGCCCAGGTACTCTTTTTCCATCTGTAAGATCTCACGTTCATCAAACTCTTGTAGTACCGGAAGTTCAATTTCATACTCATCTGTTTCCGCCAAATCAAATAGGGATAGCTGTCCGGTATCTTTATCTTTTTGCCGGCAGTTAACCAACTCCAAAGTACGGTCAAGAACTGCCAAGGCTTGTACACGCATACAGAGGGAATTAAGTGCTCCTGCCCTGATTAAGCTTTCCATCACCCGTTTATTAAGGACTTTACCCCCAACCCGTTCACAAAAATCATACAAACTTTTAAATGCTCCATTTTGTCTGGATTCTATTATTTTCTCAATAATATTTATGCCAACATTACGGATTGCCCCAAGCCCAAACCTTATAGCGTTATGTTCAAGAGTAAAATCTATCCGGCTGTATTGTACATCCGGAGGAAGAATGATAATTCCCGAAGCTCTGGCTTCCTGAATATAGTACGATAATTTATCTGGGGATCCCATAACTGAACTTAATAATGACACTGTAAATTCCAGGGGATAATTAGCTTTTAAAAAAGCTGTTTGGTAGGAAATTACCGCATAGGCTGTAGCATGTCCCTTATTAAAGCCATATTCAGCGAATTTCGCCATCAGGTCAAAAATTTCTTCAGCTTCGGATTGATTTATACCCATTCTTAATGCTCCCGGTATCAGCCAGTTTCCTTCAGAATCCTGCAGTCCCAGGATGAAATTTTGCCGTTCTTGTTCCATTGTATCTTTTTTCTTTTTACCCATAGCCCGGCGCAATAAATCAGCCCGTCCTAAAGAATATCCTGCCAAATCACGGGCAATCTGCATAACTTGCTCCTGATAAACAATAATTCCATAAGTCGATTTGAGAATAGGCTCAAGATTGGGGTGTATATAGGTAATCTTGCCGCCATGTTTTCTTTTGATAAACTCCGGAATTTGATCCATCGGACCGGGACGGTACAATGCCAGTACAGCAATTATATCCTCAAAACATGTTGGTTTAAGCTCCTTGAGTATTGCCCTCATACCACCGCTTTCCAACTGGAATACACCGGTACTATTGCCGGCAGACAGCATGTCATAAGTTTTTGTATCATCCAGAGACAGCTTTTGGAGATCAAGGATTATACCTTTATTTTCCGAAATTCGCCGCACTGCTTCCTGAAGGATGGTAAGATTACGCAAACCAAGAAAATCCATTTTTAATAATCCAATTTCCTCAATTATTTTCATGGGAAATTGGGTTTGCAAGACACCGTCGGATGTTTTCTGAATAGGTAGGTAGTTAGTCAGCGGCTCTTTAGCAATTACTACACCGGCAGCATGGGTTGATACATGACGGGGCATTCCTTCCAGTGCTTGAGCTATCTTAAAAAGTTGTCTAATCTCCTGGTCCTCTGCAATCATTTTGACTAACTCTGGAGATACTGTCAGAGCCTTTTCCAAATTCATCCCTAAATCATTTGGTATTGCTTTAGCAACTTTGTTTACCCTGGTTAACGGAATTCCCAAAACACGTCCAACATCACGAATGGAGGACTTGGCTCCCATGGTTCCAAAAGTAATAATCTGGCAAACTCTATCCTGGCCATATTTTTCGGTAACATATTGGATGACACGTTCGCGTCCTTCGGGATCAAAATCTATATCAATGTCCGGCATACTTATACGCTCAGGATTTAAAAATCTTTCAAAAAGAAGATCATGCCTTAAAGGTTCAACTGAAGTTATTCCTAGTAAATATGCCACCATACTTGCTGCGGCAGAACCTCGGCCCGGTCCAACTGCAATCTCCTGTTCACGCGCATATTTGCAGAAATCGGCCACTATCAGAAAATAGCCTGAAAACCCGGTCTTGAAAATCACCTGAAGTTCATATTCCAAGCGGTCCCGTTCCAGCATTGTTGCTTCAGGATAGCAAGAGGGGAAAGCTTCCAAACATTTTTGATATAAAAATTCATCCAGGGTGAAGCCATCGGGGACCTGAAAAACAGGTAAATGACTCTCGCCAAAATGAAATTCCAGCTGACAGAGTTCTGCTATTCTTGCAGTGTTCTCCATAATCTCAGGATGTTCTCCAAATAAAAGGAACATTTCCTGCTCAGATTTAAGATAGAATTCCTGACTGGAAAAACTCATCCTGGAAGTATCCGCCAAAGTCTTCCCGGTCTTAATGCTGAGTAACGTATCCTGAACAAAAGCATCCCCTTGTTCAACATAGTGAACATCATTAGTTGCAACCATGGGAATCCCGGTAATTTTATGTACCTGCCATAGCCCGGATTTAGTCCTCTGCTCTTCCTGCAAACCATGGTCCTGAACTTCCAGATAAAAATTCCCTTTTCCAAAAATCTCTTCTAACTCGCGAGCTGCGCGGCAAGCCAGTTCCAGTTGATCATTAAGAAGATGATTGGAAATTTCTCCGGCCAGACAGGCACTAAGAGCAATCAACCCTTTGGAAAAAGTACGTAAAATTTCTTTGTCAACTCGTGGTTTATAATAGAAGCCCTCAGTAAAAGCCAAAGATACCAGCTGTACCAGATTCCGGTAACCTTCCTCATTCTTGGCTAAAAGAACAAGATGTCGGTTTGATTCATCCCGGCCAGGTATTCTGTCACTGCGCTTAAATGGTGCTACATATACTTCACACCCTATGATTGGTTTTATACCGGCTTTCAGACAGGCCTTGTAAAAGTCCACCACTCCATACATAACCCCATGATCAGTTATTGCTAAAGCCGACATCCCCAATTTTTGGGCTTTTTGAACTACTTTTTCAATCCTGGCGGCACCATCCAGCAAGCTGTATTCAGTATGAACATGAAGATGGACAAACATTTTCTCTGCTCCTTAACAGTTTAACAAGATTACTAAAGTCTCGCGAATTTAGCCATATAAGAATATTTTTTATGCTAATCCGTGATTTTCATCGTTATTATATCATATTGCGGGACTCATATATACTTGTACTCTGTCTCGAATAAATCCTGTATTGTATCTTCAATAGTTTTTTAGGTTATTCCTCCTGTTTCCGCCTTTGACGCATTAAACCTCCTATTCTTCCTGCATCCTTTGCTGTTAAGGTATGCCAGCCTTTGGTTTGTACCTGTTCCAATAAGCCCAATTCAGCTGCAATTTCTAATTTTAAAGGTTCCAACGGATCAATTTTCTTCAATCGTTTCCTTGGAGTTTTACCTTTATTACCTTTTTTGTTTTTCTTAGGATCTAATTCTTTCATATTCTTCCTTCCTCGTAAATTTACTCAAGCCAAGAGATCATAAGCATAGTTTGGACAAGTTGCTTTATTTACTCCGCCGTGGCGCTCTAACCGACAATGCCCATCAATCGCATATACACAATTACACATACAAAGTTTCCCGCTCATATTATCATCTCCTAAAATAAAACAAACTTCACTAGAAACTCATAGCTGTTCTTAAATATAAGCTTTTCCTTTAAAAAACAAAAATATCCCGTCTATTTCTTCAGGACGAGATATTTATCAGACTTTTTTAAAATAAGTTACAAACCAATTGAATTCCCGGCTCCTTAAACATAAGGTCTAAGGACTTCCCAAAATTGATTAAAACTAAGA
>JAQVLN010000116.1 GCA_028704155.1 Desulfitobacteriaceae bacterium | reverse complement strand
GATGCCTTGGCGGATAACCCTGTTCAGCAGCTGCAGATAACGATTCTCCCGTTTGGTGTCGCCGCGCCCGGAGTAATCACCGCCATTGCGGAAATTATGGCTCTCGTCAATGACGACAAGATCATAATTGCTCCAGTTGAGTTTAGCAAGGTCAATGCTGCCGGAAAAACCACGCACACGGGATAAATCGGTGTGATAGAGAACGTCATAGCGTAAGCGGTCCGTAGCTATAGGGTTGTTGAGGTAATTTTCTTTGAACGTGACCCAGTTGTCACCAAGCTTCTTGGGGCAAAGCACAAGCACATTGCGGTTACGGAGCTCGTAGTACTTGATAATAGCGAGAGCAGTGAAGGTTTTCCCCAAGCCAACGCTGTCGGCCAGGATACAGCCGTTGAACTTTTCAAGTTTGTTGATAATTGCCAGTACGGCATCCCTCTGGAAGTCATACAGCATTCCCCAGATTTTTGTTTCTTTAAATCCCGTCGCTTCGTTCGGCAAAACATCTTCGCTAATGTCAGAAAGAAACTCATTAAAAATGTTATAGATAGCGACATAGTAAATAAACTCCGGAGAATTCTCATTATAGGCAGCAGTTATGCCCTCGATGACCTGGTCGGTTACATCCTGAAGGAGATTCTTGTCGTTCCAGATTTGCTCAAACATCATGACATATTGGTCTGCCATGGGGGCATCAATGAGGTTGACGAGGGTCATTATATTGTTGCCGCGTTCACATCCTAAGTCTGAGGTTGTAAAGGAGTTCAACGGGGCATAGGCTATTGATTCAGCAGGCTTAACAACATTTAGAAAACTCCCCATCACTCCGCCGGTCACATTGGAACGGAAACTAACCTTCTTCTGAATCCATTCTGCACACTCGCGGGCGATGGCCTTCTGAGTCAGTTCATTACGAAGTTTGACTTCAAATTCCGTACCGTAGAGGGAACGCTCCCGATTAAGCCGGGGGATATAGAATTCCCGTTTTTCCCTTGGTGCTTTCTCTTGCAGGAATGTTGGTGAAGTGAAAACAAAGCGCAACTCGTCAATGCCGTTTAGTTGCTTTTTAAGTGCTTCGTAAGCATAGATTGAAAAACAAGCGGCCGCGATGGAGAGCTTATCACCTTTCGATACTGTTGCCGCCAAGTCGTCTTTGACGGTTTTATTAACGTTGTCGAGTATTTGCATAGGTTTCTCCCTCGTTTACAATAGATTATGTTTGTTTACACAAATCGCAGAGCTTTTGCCGCTATCCACTCGAGCATCCACTTCGGATATCTTGACAAATCTAACGCTATCCTTAATCTGACCTAACTCCTCTACCATCAACGGTTCTGCATCCAGTCCCTGTGTTAACCATAAACCGCTCCTGCGAATATTATTTACCGGGCTAAATTTGCCCAGCCAATTATCATCGGGATAGAAATCTTCTGAATTATCTAAGAGTGAAATCAGGGCTTTTTCGATTCGTAGTCTGTGTTCCTCTTGAGTAATAACATACGAAAGATATGCTATCGTGTAAGTAATCACTAACAGCTTTTTCTGTTTTTGATGCTATTTCCTTGTCAATAGCAATTGTGTTTTCTATTTTTGACGTGTCTAATCTCCAAATATCCAGATACGGATCATTATCCTTATAGGTCGTCTATTAGCAGTATATTAGCGCGTCGTTTAAGGGGTTCTTCTCAGTGTTCCTCCTATTTATTTTCCATTAGTCCAAATCTTTTCAAACATGAAATATACTCTGCAACCCTGTAATAATTCTGCAAATCACTTTTGTCCAAACCCTGGAAAGCACATAATTCGTCCCAAAGCATACTGCTGCCCTCTACACAATAATAGCCTGAGTTGAGGTCAATACCAACAAAAATACTATTCCCTTTGAAGATCTTATCCTGATTTTTATAAAGAACTTTTCCTGTGCCGGTATTTTTGACAATAAAAGTTACTGCCGATGGATCTGCCCCGATGGGTAATTTATCTGCAAATGGCTTGTTATAAACCACATTATCAAGCACTACCTGTGTTGCCTTATCATCATGCAGTTCCCTCAACGGATACTTGTTTGTCAGATAATCAACAACTTCTGCGCCGGACTTTCGATTTGGAAGCAATTTATCTTTGTATTCAATCCAGATCCTTTTCCAATTTTCAACCATTTCTGGTGTTGGTGCTCGCATTAACATGCTTATCGCCTCCATAAGGTTATTTGCCTGGACAGTCCCCAGAAAGGTCATCGCTGTGGCTAATACCGGAAATATCCTTTTAAGGCTCCATCTCTCAGTTTGGCTTAACTTTATTCCTTAAACTGCTGCTTAAATCCTTAAACATATTTTTTTACTTCAATCACCGTTCGTCCTTTTTTAGTCTGATTGCCAATCTGAAGCATGATTTTACCCTTACCTTGCAAAGAAATCGCATCCCCTTCAGAGACAATCTTATCCACTTTGGAACATTCCAGAAAATTAAGGGATACCCGTCCCGCTTTCACATATCCACTTGCTTTTTCACGACTTATCGAAAAACCTGATGACACTACATTATCTAAACGCATAGATGCCACTGTGTCCTTCTTCATTATAAACTTTTCTTCCGGGACTTTTAGCAATTCGGCAGTTATGACTGATGTTTTTACCTTCAACCGCCCGTTGAAATGTGGCAATCAAGATTTTTCATATCGATTTTATCAACTTCTCCAAGCTCATATCCACTATGAAATAATTTTTGAGCTTCGGCAGAAATACATGGAATAACCCGACCCTCAAACACTGCAGTCGAAAACCATTTTGCTTCAAACTTATACCAGCCACCTTGTAGGTCAGCCTGCCGAGCGCTTCCGTAAACTCCCCATCAAAATCAACGTCGATATCTCTATGTGCTCTATTTTGCTTTCCAAGTAAAATATCTACTCCCCAACCGCCATCTATCCAATATCTCATTTTCATATTATCTAATAAATCCAATACTTCTGTTAGATTTTCCTTAGTTGCAATTTCTTTTTTATTCATACAATCTCCCTTTATAAACTTTTTATAATAACTTGCCCTTTATGTAATATCATGTAGTATTTCGACATCACTTAATCTCTGCAAGGGCTTCATTTTGTACGTCGATATGTTCCCACGAACACCAGCCGGGTCGAGTGCTATGGCAATTGATTTGCCAAAGTTAAAATCCTGTCTCTGTTTGCCGGGAAGTTCACTGATGTCTGCAAATCTAACCAGTGATGCTCCCGCTGCTATTAATTTAGTTTTCAACAGCTCTGATAACGTCCGCATGGCAGCCTCCTTTAGAATAATAAAAACCCGCAGAACCACATAACTGTGACTCCGCAGGTATACTCCGCGTGTAAAGCTTAATTGCCCCTATGCAGCTTCAAGCAACATTGTCCTTATACACTGAATGACTTGTTCGACACTATCCTTTTTTTCTTCAAAAAGCGTCCCGAAGAAGAAGCTCTACTTTTGTTAACAGCTCGCTTTCAGGTGCTTCATCAGGTGAATTATAATAATATTCATATGATACACCAGTAGCTTCATAGCCTTTTTCACTTATAAACTTAGTTAACTGCTCATAAACAGGGCTGATTTCACCATAAGGCCCCTTGTGAAACCCTGTTGCTTTCTTGCCTGCAGGAACATATCTAAGAACAATATCATCTTTTCCTTCAATTTTCTTGGCAATGGGAAACCCAATTTCAATGATAAGATTTTCCATGTCCATATTATAATAGGCTATAAATGCAGGGCCAATCGGTTCTTCGCCTTTTTCAACAATATAATTTACAATTGAACCATAAACTCTTCCTACTACATTTGGCATATTGCTGACAGATGTGGTTGTTTTAACTGATAATACTGGCTGCTCTTCGGTTTCAACAATTTGTAACAAGTAACTCATATGATCCCCCCTATTAATTCTTTGGCCAGTTTTTTGACAATAAAAGTTACTGCCGACGGAGCTGCCCCTGGAAAACAACTGGAGGTTCCGTAATCATTCTTGATTTTTGGCAGCCCGCATTAACTTATCCTTGATCTCATGGTTTGTAACAATTTTAAACCTCCATGGTTATGCATTGCAACCATCGAGCAATTTGTTTTCCCACCAAAAATTAACTGCCAATTATATTAAAAAACTAAAATAAATATTGAACAATATTTCTAAAAGGTGTAAAATTACACTAAAAATACTTTGCTTTAAGGGAATATTAAAATAAGTCATTTGGCAGGATTAAGTATTAGCTTGTTTAGCATGCTGAAACAAAACAGTATGGAAAAAGGAACCATTTGAAAGAGAGGTGGCTGAAATGCCGGTAAAAGAAGGAAAATTTACATATTGGGCACCAAGGATCCTATCGATTCTGTTTATCCTGTTTCTTGCTATGTTCTCTTTGGATGTGATCGAGCCAGGGCGAAGTGCCGGTGATATCATAATCGGTCTGATTATGCATAACATCCCGGTATTTATTCTAATCGGTCTTCTCCTTATTGCCTGGAAGCATGAACTCGTTGGTGCAGTCACCTTCATCACGGCTGGATTGCTCTATACTGGGATGACTGTTTTAAATGCGATCCAATCAGAATTTCCCTGGTATCTGAGTCTTTCCTGGAGTCTTACTATTGCAGGACCGGCATTCCTTGTCGGAATACTGTTCCTTTTGAGCTGGAAGCGCAAGAGACGACAAAAACGAGAGTAGGATTCCCGCAAAACAGGCGCAAGAGGTTATCCGACACAGTAATTTGCCATGTATCGATGCATTGAGTGCCGGACCGTTTGCGAAAGTTTATAATAACCTATGTCCTTGCCTTTAAACAGTTCTATATACTCAGCCTGAACCTTTCTATTGCTTCCACCTAACCAAACTTCAAATCTATTTTGTTCATGTAAATATACCACGGCAATCTTTAAGTTTCTCTTCTTTAATTCCACCGGTGTAAAAGCAAAGTATGTCATGTCCACTTGAGCGATAATTGCATAATAATCCAATCTTGCATATAATAAGAATGTATGAATTTCTCATTATGCGCAAGGGGTGATTGTGATGTTAACAGAGATTAGAAGCAGATCTCAAATTACTATTCCGTCTGAAATTATTAAGAAACTAAATCTAAAACAAGGTGATACTTTGGATGTTTACGTTGATGGTGACCAAATTGTTCTTCGTCCTGTTATTGCAATTCCGAAAGATCAAGCATATTTTTGGACAAAAGAATGGCAATCTGAAGAGAAACAAGTCCAATCTGATATTGAAAACAACAAAATAAAATCTGCCAAATCGAAAACTGAATTATTTGAGGATCTTGGCCTATGAGGTTCTATTATTCTGACCTGTTTAAAGAAAAAATTAAACTACTAGGAGCCTGTTGCATAACACCAGAAATCAATTTTGCACGTCTTAAAAGCCACAATATATAGTGTTATAAATATGCCATTTGTACTAAATACGGACATCAACTTTCAGTGAAACTACTTTTGCAAC
>JAQVLN010000115.1 GCA_028704155.1 Desulfitobacteriaceae bacterium | reverse complement strand
ATATACCGTATAGAAGAAGAAAGTTTGACCATTTCCAGTGGTATGCAAACCCTATATATCGGATGATTTAAAATGCACTTGTTTTATTGACTGCCAGCCAAAGCTCAGATTGCTTGGTTGTCAGTCTTTTTTAAATTTTTTGCGAAATTACTGGAAAGTTATTGATGTATGCCATAAACAGTGTATACTAAAAATAAATGGCATATGTCAGAAACCATAAAGAGGTGAGTATCATGCCAGGAAGGGATGGAACCGGCCCAATGAGCGCTGGCTCAATGATGCTTTGGTTATCCCTGATTAGAATGGAGGTGATGAATTATGGCGAGACCGATGAAGTGGCGAAAAGTTTGCTGCTTGCCTGAAAGCAATAGATTTGGGGCGCTTGATTCACCTGCAGATGCAAAAAATCAGGTCAACATGACTGTTGACGAGTATGAAACCATAAGGCTTATTGATTTGGAGGGTTTTACACAGGAAGAGTGCGCCAAGCAAATGAATGTGGCTCGTAGTACCGTTCAAGGCATTTATATTGACGCCAGAAAAAAGCTGGCCGAATCATTAGTTAACGGAAAGGTGCTATCGATTGAGGGCGGTGAATACCGACTTTGTGATGGCTTGGGCAATAGTTGCGGTCGCGGCTGCCATAAGCATCGGCGTGGTCGATGCTTTACAGATGACGAGGATCGGGAGTAAGTGTATTGCCCAAGGCAATCAACAACTATTTAGCAATGAAAAGAACGGAGGATTCTTATGAAAATAGCAATTCCGGTAGATGAAAAAAGTTTAAAATCCAATGTGTGTGCATCTTTTGGGCGTGCCCCCTATTTCCTTTTCTATAATACAGTGACAAAGGAAAGCTATTACCTTGATAATACCGCTGTTGCCAGCCAGGGTGGAGCAGGAATCAGGGCAGTGCAGGTAATTGCAGATCATGGAGTTAAAGTGTTACTGACTCCACGCTGCGGTGAAAACGCTGAAAAAGTTCTAAGCAACGCAGAGGTATTGATATATAAATCAACACCCGGAACAGCCCAGGAAAACATTGATGCGTTTATAGACGAACAACTTAATTTGCTAAGCGATTTTCATGCCGGATTTCATGGACACGGAGGCAATTAAGATGAGAATTGCTGTGCTAAGCGGCAAGGGCGGTACAGGAAAAACGCTGGTATCGGTGAATTTAGCTGTGGCAGCGAAAACATCGACATATATAGATTGTGATGTTGAAGAGCCAAATGGACATCTGTTTCTTAAGCCTGAAGGAGTTCAGGAGGAAGAAATATTCGTGAAAATTCCAAAGGTGAATAATGAACTGTGCAATGGCTGCCGAAAATGCCTTGATTTTTGCAAATTCAATGCCCTTGCCTATATCAAAAATAAACTGATTGTCTTTGACGATGTCTGCCATTCCTGCGGCGGCTGTAGCTTGGTTTGCCCTGAAAAGGCACTAACAGAGAAGGAAAAGGTTATTGGCAAAGTTCAAAAAGGAACTGCAGACCACGTAACGATATACACGGGAATATTAAACACCGGTGAAGCTACGGGCATTCCTATTATAAAAAAACTGCTTGCCGCGAACAATCCTCAGGTAGACCGGCTGACTTTGATTGACTGTCCTCCCGGGAGTGCCTGTATCGTAATGGAAAGCATCAAGGATGCTGATTATTGTATACTGGTAGCTGAACCCACATTATTTGGCGTGCACAACCTCGATATGGTATACGAGCTGGTCAAGTTATTTAATAGGCCTTTCGGAGTTGTCCTCAATAAATGTTTGGAAAAAGAAAATCCGGCAGAGAAGTTCTGCTTAGAGAAAAACATTAAGATTTTAGGCCGGATTCCATTTGACAATGAATTAGGAACCTTGAATTCGAATGCAGAGATCGCTGTAAATAAAAATGAAAAATACCGTGAACTGTTTTCTTCCCTGCTTGACATGGTGACAAAGGAGGTGCAGCATGAAACAATTACTAATCCTTAGTGGAAAAGGCGGCACCGGAAAGACCACAATAGCAAGCGCGTTTATAAAGCTTGCTGACGCCAGGGCATATGCGGATTGTGATGTAGATGCTCCTAATCTGCACCTTATAACCGGCTGGAATTCTCAACCGGAAAAAACAGATTATTATGGTCTGCCAAAAGCAGAGATAAATCCGGAACTGTGCCTTGAGTGTGATCTGTGCAGACCAAACTGCCGATTTGATGCTATTTCAATAGCTAAAAAATATAAAATAGATCCTTTGGCATGTGAAGGCTGCAGCGTTTGCGCGTATGTTTGCCCGGTGGGAGCGGTAACTTTGAAACCGGCAGTGGCTGGAGAATTAATGCTGTATTCTGATGAGGAAAAAGTGTTTTCAACAGCACAACTTAAAATGGGCAGTGGCACCTCCGGAATGCTTGTCACTGAGGTGAAAAAACAGATGAGGTTGGCAGCAGTTGATGCCCAACTGGCCATTATTGATGGATCTCCCGGAATAGGTTGCCCTGTTATTGCATCACTCAGCGGTGTGGATATGGTTTTGATAGTTGCTGAGCCTTCCATATCAGGGATCAGCGATATGGAACGTATCATAAATACGGCGGCGAAATTCGGAACTAAGACAGCAGTATGTATAAACAAATATGACACCAACCTTGAACACACAGAAAAGATTGAAGGGTTTTGTAAAAAACAAGGGCTGCCTTTTACGGGCCGGATACCCTTTGACTCCAGCGCCGTAAAAGCTATTAATAAAGGTCAAACCATTGTAGACATAGACTGCACATCGGGGATGGCGGTTAAAGAGGTTTACCACAAGACAATGAATCTACTTTTTGAAAAAGGTGGTGGCTAAAAGTCATGCTTATTAAAACCTTAGTGGAAAACACCTCGATATCAAAAGACTTTGGCAATGAGCATGGCCTTAGCCTGTATATAGAAACAAAGAAACACAAAATATTGTTTGATGTAGGCGCAAGCGAGTTGTTTCTTCAAAATGCTAAAAAGCTTGATGTAAATATTGCCGATGTTGATTTTCTCATAATTTCACATGGGCATTACGACCATGGCGGAGGCTTAAAGACATTCTTGCAGGAAAATAGCAAAGCAAAAGTATATCTCCACCAACAGGCCTTTAATAAGCATTATGTATTGCGTTCATCTGGCAAACCAGAATTTATCGGTTTGGATGCGGATTTAAAGCAGAATAGTAAGCTTGTATTTACTTCAGATGCTTATTCTATTGACAAAGGAGTTTGGTTGTTCTCAAATATCACTCAAAAAGAACCTCGCCCAAAATCAAATAGCGGTTTGTTAACTGAGCGTAATGGGCAAACGACGGACGATACCTTTGCTCATGAACAAAACCTCGTGGTCGAAGAAGACGGAAAGACTTTATTAGTAACAGGCTGCGCTCATAATGGTATCATAAATATACTTGAGCATTTTCACTCGCTTAAAGGACGAGTGCCCAACTATGTGCTAGGCGGATTTCATCTTTCCAGCCGTTCTGGCGGAAATGAGGACTTGGAAACGATCGATAGAATTGGTAAGCACCTCATGGTTACAAAAGCAAAGTTTTATACCTGTCATTGCACAGGCCTGGAACCTTATAAAAGGCTGAAATCTGCCCTGGGTGATAACATTGATTATCTGTCGGCAGGCAGTGTAATAACAATCTAAAATAAAGGAGCAAGATTATGAATTTCAGCTGCATGTGACAAGGGTATGATAGAGTTTTTCGATGGTAATTGGCTTGAGCTGGTTGCAAGAATATTAGAAAAAACGGAGGAAAACTAAAATGCTGAAAATTGCTGTGGCAAGCGAAAATGGAATGGTGACTAAGCACTTTGGACATTGCGAAGGTTTTATGATTTTTGACACCGAAAATAATCAAATTGTCAAAAGTGAAACCATTGCTAACCCCGGACATAGACCTGGATTCTTGCCTGATTTTCTGAATGAGATGGGTGTTAATGTAATTATTTCAGGTGGTATGGGCGGCGGAGCGATTGATATCTTCCAAGAAAAAAACATCGAGGTTATTGTTGGAGCAAGAGGTAATGCCAAAGCGGCGGCAGAAGCGTACCTGCAAGGCTCTCTAAAATCTACTGGTTCCGTTTGTCAGGAACATCTGCATTATGATAAATGTGGCGAATAAAATACCCCATTTGAATTGTACAATAGTGCTTGCACTTCAAAATTAGTGCAAGTACTGTTTTTCTACCGTATACTTATTGCGTTTTCAATTATAAACAGTTATAATATATGAAATAATTACCACTTTGTAATGAATACAATGCATAAAACATAGGTGGTAAGTTCCTGAAACCTTCATTTGAAGATTTAAAGCAAGAATTGAAAAGAAGAAAACAAGGAGGAGCAGAATAAAATGAGTGAAAGTAAAACATTTAAAAATCTGATGGCGGCATTTGCTGGAGAAGCCGAAGCAAATAGAAAGTATACAGCATATGCCAGGAAAGCGGAGAAAGAAGAAAAAATGAATGCGGCGAAATTGTTTAGAGCTGCAGCTGATGCCGAAACCCTCCATGCCTTAAAACATTTTGAAGTGGCAGGGAAAATTGGTTCAACAGCAGATAATCTGAAGGATGGTGTTAAAGGAGAAACCTACGAATATAAGGAGATGTATCCTGATTTCGTAAAACAAGCTGAGGCGGAAGGAAATAAAGCTGCGCAAAGGTCCTTTACCTTTGCGATGAAAGCGGAAGAGGTTCATGCTGGACTTTATCAGGAAGCATTAGAGAACCTTGACCAGACAGAAGAAATCTTCTACTACCTCTGCCCTGTCTGCGGAAATATCGAGAAATTCCAGCCTGAAAAATGCAGTATTTGCGGCGTTCCAGGAGCTAAATTTATAAAATACTGATTTTGAAGGGTGTGTATTTTTAAGAAAAACCGTTTGACGAGTAATCGTTGGACATTAGAATTGTCAAGTGATATGCTTTATTTAACATCCCCATTGACCGAAACGCCCCCCCTGCCACACCCCTTGTCACAAGAAGGAGGTGATAGGAAGTGGCCGAAATAAAGGCTTTCCCATCTGATTATCCTTCCAATATTCATTATTATTCTCCCCGACTGATTAAAAAGCTGGAAGGCATACTGACTGCGCCGGTAACCGTGGTAGAAGCCCCTTCCGGGTATGGGAAAACCACGGCAGTCCGGGATTATCTTAGGGACAACCTGCCGGAGGGTACGCTTCTTTATTGGTGGAGTGTCGATGAGGATACTCCGGGAACTTCCTGGAGCAGACTGTGCCGTAAGTTTAGGAGTATCGAGCCGGAGACGGGGGTGTGAATATTCTTTAGTGTAAATGGAATAATCATCCAATAATTTGACAATAATATTATTGCAGCATAAATCGGCAACGCTGAGGAGCGACCCTTCGCATGCTATGGCTTATACGGTGAAACGGCGGGATGTGATTCTGCCGTTTTCCATTTCACCGGTAAGCCCTGAGCGGGTAAACCTCGGGAGTTTGAGGGCAGAG
>JAQVLN010000114.1 GCA_028704155.1 Desulfitobacteriaceae bacterium | reverse complement strand
AAGGGGGCCGCCGTCAGAATAAATATACCCAGTAAGATCAACGTTACCTTAAGCGCTATTTTAGATTTTGAATAAATATTTACCCTCACGACACTCACCTGGCTCTCTCTAAACTGATATCTACTGCGCCGGCGTGGACTGCTTTGCGCCAACCTGGAAACCTCTTCTCTCCATTTTACCCCAGCCCTTTGACTTTGTCAGAGAACTAATGTACCCCATGACGCGAAAGAAACTGATGATTTGCCTGAATCCAAAGTTTTCGATAAAAGCAAAAAAGATGAGTAGGAAAGTTTCCTTGATTTTAAAGTTAACAACCTCTCTTTCCGCGTATAGTAGTGAGGCTGTTGAGATCAATATTCCCATTAAGATATTGGTAATGAATAGCATGAGCGCCAAAGATTCATTTATTAAGCCCAGTAATGCGGCCAGAACAACCATAACGTAACCCTGGAACTCTACCAGCGGCCCGATCATCTCAAAGATAAAGAAGTACGGAAAAGAGATCAGCCCCACTCTGCCATATCCCGGATTAAAAAGCATTTTTTTGTGAAAGGTAATTACATCGATCAGGCCTCTCTGCCACCGGTCCCTTTGCCGGCTTAAAATGCTAAAAGCTTCCGGGACCTCGGTCCAGCAGTTGGCGTTATGGGCGTATTCAACCTTATAGAGCAAGCGTTTTTCCCGCATATAACGTCTGAGCCTTACTATAAGTTCCATATCTTCCCCTACGGTATCCTTGTGGTAGCGCTCGCTAACTGTAAGGTAGCCGCCAATCTGGATGAGCCTGTCTTTTTTGAAGAGGCCGAAGGCTCCGGATATTATTAAAAGGCAGTTGCTATATGCCCACCCCATCCGGCCTGCCATAAACGCTCTCAAATATTCAATCATTTGCAGTTTGGCGATATTGCTTTCAGGTATCCTGGTTTTAGTAATCAGCCCTTTTTCAACAGTGCAGCCGTTTACCGGCAATACATTTCCTCCGGCTGCAATAAGTTCTTCTTTCGAATCGAGTAAAAGAGAAGAAGCTTTAAGAAGGGCATCGGGCTCCAGCAAGGAATCAGCGTCAATGCTGCAGATAAAATCATTTTTAGAAATATTAATTCCAGTATTAAGGGCATCCGCTTTCCCGCCATTAACCTTATCTATCACAGTGAGCTTTGGCAAATAGCGGTTTTTGTAAACTCCGTTTACCGGCATGGTCTTCAGTTGCCCACCGGAAATTGCGTCTATTTTTTCCAGTTCATAGTAACTAATTAGCTTATTCAGAGTTCCATCCCTTGATCCATCATTTACAATGATTAATTCATAATCTGGGTATTTTAAATTTAGCAGAGAGTTTGAGCTTTCGATAATTGTGCCTGCTTCATTATATGCGGGCGCTATTATCGAAACGGAGGGAAGAATCCTGTTCTTGAACAAAAAATCTGTCCTTTTGTTATGCCAGCATCTTGCCTGCTTGTAAAAACCAAAAAGCGAAAGGATCAGGATTAACATATAAATTAGATTAATCGAAAAGGAATAATATATCAGCAGGTAGTTAAAATCAATAATATAAGCTCTCAGATGATCAATTATTGAAAGCTTAGCAGCATTCAAGTGCCGCAGGTAATAAATAACCGGAAATATTAGCACTGAGCAAAATAACAGAACATAAAGCAGCGTAATTTTCTTCTTTTCTGTTTTTTCTTCCCTTGCAGGCGCTTCGGGAACAATCTTTTCGCCACCCAGTTTTTTGCGGATCCGGTCATTTAAATAGGTGTAAAACTCCCTCTTGAGATTATTATCACGAACTATAAGCTTCTTCAGTATAGCGATAATTTCATTTTCTAATTCAACATTCCTATTTTTGTTTAGAAAACCAACGACTCCGTTGAATTTGCCTATCTGCAGCACTTCCATCACAAGTTGTGCTACCAACTCCCTGTCTTCAGACAGCAGCTTTGTTAAGAAATATTCGATTCTACTGGATAATACTAAGGCCAGGGATTTTTTTATTCTGTCGTCTTTTTCAGCATGAAATCTGTCAACTATCAGTTGGAAATATCTCGGCTCATTTCTCAGGATAGTGGAAATGGCATAAATAGCATGTTCTTCTGCTTGCCGATCTTCCAGCAGTTTTAGCAAGCGAAACAGGTTTTCTTTTGTGTTTATATGCGACAGGGATTTGACGGCTTTATTGCGGATTATTAAATCGGGACTGGTCAGATATTTTTCATTGCTCAACTCCTGAGGATAAAGCCTGGCGAAGGCTTCAAGCGCCGCATAAGCGATATCTTTATCCATATATTCAAATCTTTCAACCAGGTAACTTTTCAGATCGTCCGCTATATAAAAAGACGCAAAATAAATGACCAGAGCCTGTATTTCGCGCTCCTGCCTGTTGATTATTTGGGGCAGGAACCGGTAAAAGTCATGCCCAAAACCACCCAGCAAAACCTGAACCTTGTCCTGGTACCATCCGGGTGAACCATAGAGTGTGTCAACTATAGCTGGAATGGACCTGCTGTCACCATGTTCTGCCAGGGCATTCACCTTGTAAAGCTTTTCCGTATAGTCATTTTCACGCGCCAGTACTTCTTCTAAGGCTTTTCTCGAGTCTTCAGAAGGTAAATGCCCAAGAACCACTGCCGCCTCAATTCTTTTAAACTTGTTCCTGGACTGTAGATTTTTAAGGAAATATTTTATTACTCCCTGACGCTTAAAAAATTCCATGACTCTTTCATGTGTTTTGACGTCTAAAGACACTGACTGTCTTAGATCTATATACCATTTTAAGAATAACCCGATATTCTTTATTGTTTGCTTGCTTTGACATATATTTTCCAGGTATGGAAGGTCAGCCTTGAAACATGAAAACATCCTGACTTCCAACTCTTTTTGCCTGTAACGGCTTATTTTAAGAATAATTATAGCTAAAGCCAAAACCATTATTGCTATCAGAAGTATGTAAAAGGCAACCAAAATCTGACTGAAAGTTATATTCAACGAAGCGCCCCTCCCGCTTAATCCTGCCTATGAGTCAGTTTCCAAGCTCTTAAGTTTATTTACAATTATTCCAACGACTTCATACAAAGAGTATGGTTTTTTGAAATAATAATCAGTTTTTAAGGTCAGCGCCCTCTGGATACTTGCTTCATTTTTCTGATAGGAAAGGATAATAAACGGTATGTTCTTTAAAGAGGAAGAATAAAGCATTTTTTCCCGAATCATAAAACCATCAATCTTTGGCACCATTATTTCGGATACCACCAGGTCCGGACTCTCACTCTCCATTATCTCCAAAGCCTGTTCTCCGTCAGAGCAGGTTAGAACACTATAATTATGCTGCTCTAGATTAACCTTTAAAGCATTTGTGCCGGCTTCGTCTGAATCAACTATAAGTATTCTGGCAGTTCTGCTAGTATTTTCTCCTATCGATGATGTGGCGCAGACGATATTCATTCCAAGCTTTTTGGCTGCAACTACCCTGGTTTTGGCTACCTTATAAACCAGGTCAACCAAATCGTCATACTCATTGTTTTCCCCAAAAAACTCCTCCAAACCCACAAGTCCTATTGAAACTGTTATGTGTTGGATAAAAATATTTGATTCATCAACCGTACGCCTTATCTTTTCGGCAACAGACATAGGGTTGGCTTTTAAAAAACCGGGGATGTAATAAGCAAAGACAGGACCCTCCAGGCGGAAAATAAGATGAAAATCCTCTTTTGTCTCATTTAACAAGTAACCTACATTATGCAACACTTCGTCTGCTGCCTTCCTGCCGTAGTCAAAGTTGATCCCGGCCAGATGATCTATCTCAATTAACAACAAGAAAAAACCTTCCTTATTATTTAAACCTGTTTCAATCTCACTCTTTAGATAGTTGAAAAAAAAGTTTTCATTATAAAAATTTGTCAGCGGGCACTTTGTTAACTGGTCATTAACTTTATCAAGATTCCGTTTCAGTCCCTCATTGATTTCCTTCAACTGTAGATTTTCCTGGCTTAAAAGTTCTGTTTCCTTCTGAATAGTAAAAATGGTTGACTTGAAGATCGACGGCAATTCAATATTGTACTCAATGGCAGTTCTGCTCACCATGGTTTCAATTACGCTTAGCCAGGCCAAACCTTTTTTGGCGTAAATAATCTCAAATAGTTTATCCCAGATCTCCAATCCCGTATAGATATGGTCCAGGATCAAGTTGGTTTCCGGCTCAAACTCAATCTCATCCTTAAAAATTTCCTTAACTTCTTCAACCCCGAAAATATCATACATCCTTTTCAAAACTTGATTGCAAATTCCTGTATAACCACCTATCCTTGAAAGCTCTCGCTTTATCGGGTGAAGGAAAGTTCCACACTCAAGCTCCTTTAATACTTTTATATACATTTTAACATTATTTTTTATTATACTGCCATGCTGAGGAGCTATGATAGATATATCTATGTTTGAAAGCAGTTCCATTACAGGCCGCAAAATATCATTTCCCGGCATATAATGTTCATGGAAGGCTTTCATGGGCTCGATATAATTATCATCAGCAAATAAGTGCCACTGACTGGAGGAAAAGGCGCCAAAAAGATCGCTTGAGAACAATACTTTATTCTCCTGATCGTAAGTAACTATGGAACCTGGAAAATGGAGGTACGGTGTATGGATAAATTTGAAGGTGCGGCCTGAATTGAGTACGAGTTGATACCCATTTTCATTTACATGATAAAATTCAGATTTAATGCCGTAATATTTTTGAAGAACAGAGGAACGCCAGTGTGTCACTATTTTTGCTTTTAGCCCCCGGCGTTCAAAAAGTGGCATGCTTGAGCAAAGATCGGGATCCTGGTGGGAAAGTACGACGTACTTGATCTTTTCCAAATTTGTTATTGAAACAATATTATTATAAACAGCCTCAAAGTCGAGCACCGAACCAGGATCAAGCAATACGTCCTCCCCATCATCCAAAATCAAGTAAGGATTGCATTGAAGGCCGTCACTCAGATCCGAACCGACCCAAAATATAGAGTCAGCTATTTCTACGCATTCCTGTCTTGCCATAAACATCCTCCTCAGATTACTCCCTTCCATCTTAACACATTATGTCACACAGGACATTTCGCTTGCCTTTTATAACTAATTTTGATTAAAATAAAGGGGAAATAGCATAACAGCTTTTCGAACGACACTTTTAAGGGTGGTAAGGATATACTTTAAGAAGGAGGGGGAAACAATGTCGAAAAACGTTCAAAAGGCCTTAGTATTTATCATCCTGACTTTTTTCTTGAATTACCTGATGGTCTTTCTATACTTTGCTTTTGGTGGAAAATGGGTTTCGCCCGGCTCTTTCATAATTTCTCTTTTTTACATGTTCATCCCGATGATTGTTGCCATCGTGGTCCAGAAACTGATTTACAAAGAACCGGTAAAGGGGCCGCTGGGTATCTCTTTTAAGCTGAACCGCTGGTTTATAATAGCCTGGCTCTTGCCTCCAATCGTTGCTTTTGCCACCATGGGTATCAGCCTGCTTTTCCCTGGTGTTCAATACTCTCCGGAAATGGCCGGGATGATGGAGTTGTTCAAAGATACGCTCACGCCCG
>JAQVLN010000028.1 GCA_028704155.1 Desulfitobacteriaceae bacterium | reverse complement strand
CGGGCTTTGACGATAACTCAATTATTTGTGAGCAGAACTCGAGATCCAGTTTGCAGCCATTTTGTGATGCATTCGCCGGAACACGTGAATCTGCCAGCAAGCCGTAAACGTTGGTTTTACATAAATCCCTAACAATGACTTCAGTATCAGCTGTTCCAAATTGCAAGATTCGATCTTCTATCACAGGAGGCACTGTTTTAATAACATCAATATTTAGCTTCCGAAGTGCATCTGAAATTATTATTGTATCCTCCAGCGTTTCCTTGTAATGAAGCTGTATCATATCCGGGCGCAGGCAGGCTGCCTGCATAATCACTTTTTCCGGATTGCCACCGGTAACAATGCAGCTTCGATGCGGAGATCGAACTATGTTTAACAAAGACGATGTTTCGGCACGGCTCATATTCCAGGGAACCGGCAGGGGATATTCCGTTACAAAGCCAAGAATATCGACTCCCAGGTTCATACACATTTGGACATCATTTGTGCATGTTAAGCCGCAGATTTTTACTTTAATATTCCCCATTAACTGTTCCCCTGCTGAAATCGAGATAACATTCACGCATATTTTCTGCTTGCCAGATTGCCGTTCCGATCAGTACGGCATCGGCACCTGCCTGAACTGCCGCCTGTGCCTCAGCAGGAGTATGGATGGAACTTTCACTAATCAGTACGGCATCTTTGGGCTTATAAGCAGCCAGCAACTCTGTGGCAGAAACATTACCATCATCTTTTTCAAGTTTCAGAATATTGCGGTTATTAATACCCACAAGTTTTGCGCCTATTCTTCCGGCCATTATTAATTCATCCTTAGTATGGGTTTCAACCAGCGGTTCCAGTCCAATTTTTAATGCTTCCTCATACAGTTTCTGCAATAAAGGAATAGTCAGTGTTGCACATGTCAGCAAAATTGCCTCAGCACCACAATCTTTCGTAATCTTCAGATCATCAGGACCTTTAATAAAATCTTTTCGCAGTACAGGAAGCCCGGTTTCAGCCACAATTCGCTCCAGAAGTTCTATCGAACCACCGAAGTCTTTTTGCTCAGTTACGACCGACAAGGCAGGTGCACCTGCTTCTGCCAGCAATTTCGTTGCCTTAATTGGGTCTCTTCCCCGAAGCAGATCACCTTCCTTGGGGGAAATACATTTTATATCAGGAATAACCGCAATAAATCCTGCCTGTTTCCTGATAATTATCGCATCTGAAAATTTCGTATTCATAATATTTTACTCCTTAAAAGAGTTGGACATTTCACACAGTTGGTTGAGTTTTTCTGCTGCGGCACCACTGTCAATCAGCTCGGTGGCAAGGGCAATGCCTTCTTCAAAGCCCGATGCCTTACCGCCCACTTTTAACGCACCGGCAGCATTTAACACAAGCGCATTGCGTTTAGGACCGGTTATTTCGCCGGAGAAAACACCTAAGATCGTTTTAGCGTTTTCTTCAGGAGTACCTGTTTTAATATCTTCAAGTGTGCAGCGTTCCATGCCAAAGTCTTCGGGCTGAATCTCATAGGTTTTAATCTCACCATCTTTAAGCTCATTAATTCTCGTTTTACCAAGCAGGGATATTTCATCCAGACCGTCCAGGCCATACACAAACATGGCGTTAGTGTAGCCAAGCTCTTTGGCTACATAAGACACGGTATCAAGAAGTTCAGACTTATAAACACCAAGGAGATGCCTCGGAGCAAAAGCCGGGTTAATCAGCGGGCCAATTATAGTGTAGAAAATGGTCTTGATACCAAGATCTGTTTCAGCCGGTAGTACTTTACACATAACCGGATGAAACAAAGGTGCATAAATAAAAGCTATACCTATATCCTCAATTAACTTTTCAGCCTGTACAGGAGTCAGGTTAATATTCACGCCCAAAGCTTCCAGTACATCGGCACTGCCGGACAAGCTTGAAATGGAACGACTGCCATGCTTGGCAATTGGAATACCTGCCGCTGCCGCAACAATGGCTGTTGCTGTAGAAATGTTAAAAGTGCTCAAACCACCGCCGGTCCCGCAAGTATCCATCAGATCGGTTTCAATCTTGGGTTTCAGGGGAACACAGTTTTCACGCATAGCTTTTGCGATATAGGCCATTTCCTTTAAGGAAGCACCTTTCATTAAAAGCGCAACCTGGAAACCGGCAATTTGTACATCGGTTATTTTATTATTATTAATAGCTTTAATTAAATTAAAGATCTCATGTTCAGACAATTCCTGATTGGTTGTAGCCTTGCTTAAAATATTTTTATACATAAATTTCCTCTCTTCATTTTAGAAATTTTCTTTGTATAATTTTCAAAATTCAACTCTTATTTAAAGGTATCTTCAAGGCCTTTTTTCATACTGCGCACATATTCTGAAACAGGCTCTATGCTGTCTTTACCAAATTTCGCAACTAATTTTACGATTGCACTCCCGACAATTACACCGTCGGCTACCTTTGCCATCCTGCCGGCCTGATCAAGCGTTGCAATTCCAAAGCCAATCGCACATGGTATACTGGTGACTTCACGTACCTTTCGTACCATTCTGCCAATATCTGTTGTAATTTCGCTGCGTACCCCGGTCACTCCGAGAGACGATACACAGTAAATGAAGCCTTTAGCCTCTTCGGCGATTAAAGCGATCCGCTTTTCCGAGGTAGGAGTAATCATCGAAATTAAATCTACTCCATAGAGTTCACATAACTCTGCCAATTCATCTTTTTCTTCAAACGGCATATCCGGAACAATTATCCCCTCAATACCACATTCAGTACACCTGCGCAAAAACTTTTCTTTCCCATAAGTATAAACAGGATTAAGATAAGTCATAAACAACAGTGGAACATCGGTTTTAGGCCGGATCCTTGCAACCATATCAAAAAGTTTATCTGTAGTACAGCCTCCTTGCAGTGCCCGTTCGTCTGCCTCCTGAATAACGATCCCTTCCGCAACAGGGTCAGAAAACGGTATGCCAATTTCGATCAGATCAGCGCCCGCTTCTGCCATAGCGTATACTAATTTTTCAGTTGTTTCGAGATCAGGATCACCGCCTGTTATGAAGGCAATGAAGGCTTTACGGTTTTCAAAGGCTTTTGTTATTTTACTCATAAAGTGCCACTCCCTTATACCTGGCAATCGCTGCTACGTCTTTGTCTCCCCGACCTGAGATGTTAATAACGATAATCTGATCCTTATTCATCTTCGGTGCCATCTCCCTGGCATATGCTACGGCATGGGCACTTTCAATCGCGGGAATAATCCCTTCTGTACGGGAAAGATATTCGAAAGCGCTTACGGCTTCTTCATCAGTAATAGGAACATACTGTGCCCGGTTAGCATCTGAAAGCTGGGCATGTTCCGGTCCGATTCCGGGATAGTCGAGTCCGGCCGAAATGGAGTAAACCGGTGCTATTTGACCGTACTCGTCCTGACAGAAGTAGGATTTCATCCCATGGAATACACCAACTGTACCGTTGGCTATTGTTGCTGCATTCTTAGGATTGTCCACACCAAGTCCAGCAGCCTCGCAGCCGATAAGTTTTACTGATAAGTCCTGGATAAACTCATAGAAGCATCCTATGGCATTACTGCCGCCTCCGACACAGGCAATGACAACATCCGGAAGTTTTCCCTCCGCCTCCATGAGCTGCTCTTTAATCTCTTTCCCTATGACCTTTTGAAAATCCCTTACGATAGTTGGAAAAGGGTGCGGACCCATGACAGAACCCAGGACATAGTGAGTATCATGCATACGTGCAGTCCACTCGCGCATAGTTTCATTAACTGCATCTTTCAGAGTCATAGTTCCGCTGGTAACTGGATGAACTTTGGCACCCAAAAGTTCCATACGAAAAACATTCAAGGCCTGACGTTCTGTATCTTCTTTACCCATATAGATTTCACATTCCATATCCATCAAGGCTGCTGCGGTCGCGGTAGCAACACCATGCTGTCCTGCTCCTGTTTCTGCAATTACCCGTGTCTTAGCCATTCGTTTAGCAAGCAAAACCTGTCCCAGGACATTGTTAATTTTATGAGAACCCGTATGGTTAAGATCCTCCCGCTTGAGATATATCTTTGCGCCCCCGAGAGCCTTAGTCATTTTTTCCGCATAATAAAACAGTGATGGCCTGCCGGCATAATCTTTCAGCAAACCGGCCAACTCATTTTGAAAATCCGGATCATTCTTATAGAATTCATAGGCCTCTTCGAGTTCCAGTACAGCACTCATTAATGTTTCCGGGATATATTGCCCACCATAACTGCCAAATCTTCCTTTTTTCATTTAATACACTTCCCTGATTAAGTTATCAATCTTTTTAGTCTTTTAAAAACAAAAAAGCTTTTATCCTTTCTTTCATAGGACAAAAGCTTATACTTCTGCGGTACCACCTAAATTGATGCCGATGCATCCACTCAATATACGTACTATCATACGCATTCCCTTGATAACGGGCGGAAATCCCGTTGGACATTACTCGGTCAAAGACCTTTCTCTCCACCTTTATGAACCCATTCCATGCTCTTCTGCTTATTGCATCCCACCATTTGCAACTCTCTGAAAAGCAACCCAAAGCATGTACTCTTTTCAATCAATAGTTTTCCATATTCAATTTACAATTAATATTACTATAACCTTTGAATTATGTCAAATATCCGAATGTTCCATTTCTTCAGCAAAACGCCGGAATTTTTCCTTGCTGTTTTCTGGAGGAATAATCAAGTCACTACGCCGGGTCATATTCAAAGCCTGAGTGGGACAGGCAACTGCACAAACCCCACAGCCAATGCAGATCTTATCATTAATTACCGGTACCCGGCCATCGGCCTGCTCCTGCATTTCAATAGCTTTGATATGACATTTGTCTGCACAGGTCCCGCAACCCAGGCAATCGGCTGCTTCCACAAGCGGTACGAAGTTACTGGGGTGGGCAGCGTTGTAGCCCTCTTTAATAGCACCAAGAACTTCACAGCAACAGCCGCAGCAGTGGCAGATATAAGCCGGTTTATTTAATACATTATCACAGATGTGCACCAATCCCAGTTTTTCAGTTTTTTCAAGTACTGCCAGCAATTCATCTGTTGTGGCCGGTTTTGCCAAACCCCGCCGGACCAGCCATTGAGCCCCTGTGCCAAGAGAGGTACAGACATCTTCCGGTGCGCCACAAGCCCTGCCTAGATGAGCTGCCTTATGGCGACAGGGACAGGTAGAAATCGAACCGCCGCCGGACTGTTTAATAATTTCCGCTGCCCTCTCATAATCCAGGACTTCAGTTTCAATAGCCAAGGGGATCAGGCTCTCATATACCAAAGTCCGAAAAGCCTGAGTATTTCTACCATATAGTTTGTCCTTGACTCCCTCGGAATGAAAGTATTTCTCAAATAACTCTGCCAATTCCTTGTGATCAACGTTATCCCCGGTTCGCATAAAAGTGTACTCAAAAAATCCTACAACAACAGGAATCAACATATAAAATACATTATCTTTGCGGGGAAGATCCATTACCAGCCCTTTCCTGGCCATTCCGTCCAGGATTGCTTTGAGCTTTTCTTCCTCAATGCCGCTAATTTCAGCAATCTTGTCCAAAGTCATCGGAACCAAGGAAAACTTGCTTCCTATAGAAGCTTCGCTCTCTGTGTAAATAAGATGCAGAATTTTCATCAGGCTTTCGTTTACAGCTACACCTTCCGGAGCTTTGCTCAGGCGTTCAGCCAAGAGTTTATAGGCCTCTGCTTTGGCATTTACGATGTGTCCCATACAAATTATTCCCCTTTCCGCTACTGTATTCCAGTATTAAAAATCGGTTTCCGATTCACCCAAAATGTTTTTTAGAAAGGATTAGAGGTAAGACATCGTTCGTTTTTCTCAGCAATTAAATAAAATTACTATTACTGTCTATTATAAGTATACATTAAAATAAAGTTAACTTTAATAACAATTTTGTAAAGGTTGATAAAATTCTGAATATTTTATTCACATAATATAACTTTCCTTCGTAACTGGCCTGAAATTTAATGATACATAATGAGTTACCCGGTACCTCATTATGTATCATTACAATGTTTACATCACCAGATTAGGCGGCAATCTACCTAACAAAACTCCCTTTCCGGAACTTCCCGGCAAGGGAGCAATCAATTTCTACCACATATGCAAGCTCATTTTATACTCATTAATTAACTCCGTAAATTCGTCAACATTGGCACCTTGCTGAATATAATTTTTAGCTTTCTGCAGCAACTTTTTGTGGACATACTCACGTTCACTTAAAAAGTATAACATTTTGGTCAAGCCGGAATCTTTTGTCATAGTTATATGCTGCCTATATAGCTCTCTGGACCTGTTCTCGGCTTCAATATCAGCTTCCAGCATAGCCACAGGGTCAAGACATTGATCAATACATTCTATATTCCAGGGCATCTCCTGAGAATTAATATAACTGGGAAACGGGCCGCCCAACTTGTTAATAGCCATAGCAATCATTTGCATATGCCCTAATTCTTCCGCAGCTATATGGCCCAGAAGTTCACGCACAAAATGATTAGGCATATTTGATAAATGGTTTATGTATTGAACTGCCGCACTAAATTCACTATTCTTCCCGCCATAATGCTCGAGTAGTTCCTTACCAAATACAGGATCGCGATGTTCAACATTTACCGGGTAAAATAATCTTAATCGATAATCGAACATTATTTCTTCCCCCTTCTCCAGATTTCTGTCTGATAATATATATGAAGCCGGGGTAGTTTCGGTCACTGTCAGAATATAGAAGTCCAGAGAGGGAGAGAGGACGTTCGTTAGTGAATCAACTCTTCTTCTTTTATCATGATTTCATTATAAGTAATCTCATCTTTTTTGGGACAAGGAAGATCTTGTTTTCCAAACAGGCAGAATTTACAGTAGGCATTTTTAGTATGTTCTTTTTGACATTCATTATTACAGCCATCCCAGCAGTTTTCAGAAATAAATTCGATTAACGCCTGATGAACTGCAGTTGTTATCTGCTCGGCCACCTCTCCCGGGACAATCCGCTTAATCCCTTCAGACAGGTTTTGAGTAATAACATAAATAAATTCAATGTAAAAAATGTTGACACTAACTGGTTGCTGAAGGTTTCTGGGATAAATTTCAATCGGCACTCCCTGGTCACGCAAGGGCTCGAGGCTTACTGTCTTCATGGGATCGGCCAAGCAAGCATATTCACATTGCTGACAGGCAGAATAAAAATCCTTTGCCTCTTTCCGTAATATGGATAAGATTTCTTTGCTCTTTTCCATATCGAGTTTATAATATGCTTGGAATATTCCCCCTGTAATATTCAGTATTTCCAATAAAAAGTAATCGAACATAGTTACAGGATAACCTGACTCCTTGATATACTCCTTTACCGAAAAGTACCGATCGGTCAGATCCTTAATTTCCTCTAAATCTCTTTTCAATTGCTCCATTTCCTTATCTTTAAACATACAACACTTTTTATATTTTTTTCCACTGCCGCAAGGACAGGGATCATTTCTTCCCGCTTGCAAATGTAATTGCGAAACCTGATCATCCATTAGAATAAGCTCCTTTTCAGATTCGATTTATCCAATCGTAAGACTCCCACTTAGCTGGGCTACAAGTGGGAGATGTTCAGCTTAAGCTGAACGAGTTCACAAACCTTTACTCCCAATATCATGTCGGTAATAACTACGGGGAAAATCTATCCTCTCGACTAAAGCATAAGTATTTTTTCTGGCTTCCACAAGATTTTTACCCCAGGACGTTACGCCCAACACCCGACCGCCTGAACTGACAAGCTTGCCATTCTCAAAAGAAGTGCCAGCATGGAAAACAATCCCTTCTGTGCCTACAATCTGTGGAAGTTGAAGCAATATCCCTTTTTCATATGTTTGAGGATAACCAAGGGCTGCCATTACTACACAAACAGCCATTTCATCAGACCACTTCAATTCTACCTCAGCCAGCTTTTCCTCTGTACAAGCCCAAAGTACGGAAAGCAAATCAGATTGCAGACGTGCCATAACTACCTGGGTTTCGGGGTCTCCGAAACGTACATTATATTCCAATACTTTAGGACCGCTTTGGGTCAGGATCAAACCAATAAAGAGGACTCCCTGAAAAGGTATTCCCATTTGTTTCATCACTTCCAGAGTTGGCTTCAGGATATCCTGACAAACTATTTGTTCTATGGAAGAATTCCAGACAGGCGGAGGACTGTAAGTCCCCATTCCTCCGGTGTTTAATCCCTGATCTCCATCCAAAGCACGCTTATGATCCTGAACAGGTACCATCGGACAGGCAGTGACTCCATCGGCAAAACATAACAAACTGACTTCCTGCCCTTCCAGAAACTCCTCAATAATCACTTTACGGCCTGCATTACCAAACTTTCCATCCATAATTTCATCAACCGCATCCAAAGCAGTCTTGAGATCTTCAGCTACTATCACACCTTTACCTGCTGCTAAACCATCGGCTTTAACAACACAAGGTGCCCCGATTTTTTTAATATAATCTTTAGCCTGTAAAGGTTCTTCAAAAACAGCCCACTTTGCGGTTGGAATATTGGCTTTATCCATAACCGTCTTGGCAAAGGCCTTACTCCCTTCAAGTTGAGAAGCTGCCTGTGTTGGGCCGAAAATTCTCAGCCCGGCTTCCTTGAAAACATCAACAATTCCCAGACTTAAGGGTTCTTCCGGCCCTACAACAGTTAAATCAATCTGCTCTTTTTGGGCAAATTTCACCAAAGAATCCAGATCATTCACTGCAATAGGAATATTCCACTTCCCGGTACCCGCATTGCCTGGTGCAACATATAGTTTTTCAAGTTGAGGGCTTTGGGCAATTTTCCAGGCAAGAGCATGTTCCCTCCCGCCGCTGCCAACAATCAAAACTTTTATTGACATATATTCACTCCCATTTCATGTAATAAAAGACTTGGCATACGCCAAGTCTTAAGACGGAAGCCCAATTGTTCTTTTTTCTTCCCTATTTAATCAAGACTTAATGCTGAAAATAACGCCGATTCGTTAATAACATAATCATATTAAGATTATTGGCTGCATCAATAACTGCTTTATCCCTGACTGACCCTCCCGGCTGAACAATTGCCCGTATTCCGGCCTTTGCTGCTTCTTCCAAGGATTCAGGTGAAGGAAAGAACGCATCAGATGCCAAATAGGCACCATTAACCTGTCTCCCAGCCTGGTTAAGAGCAATATTAACTGAAAAATCCCTGTTCATTTGCCCCGCTCCGATACCAATTGCCTGTTTATTCCGACTCACTACAATTGCATTGGATTTAATATGTTTGACAACCTGCCAGGCAAACTCCAATTCCTGCAAATCATTCGCAGTAGGTTTTTTATAGGTGACCAATTTCCATTCAGAGGCAGGATCTTTACCGCGATCTTCTTCCTGTACCAAATATCCACCATTAACACTTTTGATTTTCCAGCTCGAATCTGTCCCCGGTTCCTGGCATCCAACTGCATAAAGACGCAATGCAAGTTTTTCTCCTAATATCTCATAAGCCTCCTGATCGAATTCCGGGGCGACTATGCCTTCAAAATAGCGCTCACTTAAAGACCGGGCGCAAGCACCGTCAACTACCCGGTTAAAAGCAACAATTCCTCCGGAGGCTGTGACCGGGTCAGTTTCCAATGCCCGTTGATAAGCTTCTATAGGTGTAGCACCAAGTGCTGCCCCACAGGGATTGGCATGCTTGATAATAACGGTGGCACATTGTTGTGGGAATTCCCCAACAATGGCCCAGGCAACATCCATATCCATCCAATTATTATAGGAAAGTTCTTTGCCCTGCATCTGTTTTCCCGAAGCTAAGGTACCTTCTTCCAAAGCAGCATATAAGGCCGCATGCTGCTGGGGATTCTCACCATAGCGCAAATCCTGGACTTTATTGGCCGACAATCTGATTACTAACGGGAAAACAGCCCCGGGATCCAATTGCTGCTCCAGGTAACCGGCGATTAACCGATCATATTCTGCCGTATGGGCAAAAGCTTCTGCAGCCAGCCGCTGGCGCAAAGCTGCCGGAACCTTTCCTTCCTTCTGCAAGGCATCCAAAACCTCATTATAACTTTTTGGATCGACTATTATAGTAACACGTTCCTGGTTTTTAGCAGCAGCCCGAACCATTGTCGGACCACCGATATCGATGTTTTCGATTGCCTCTGCAAAAGAAACCCCGGGTTTAACAATAGTTTCTTTAAAAGGATAAAGGTTAACTACTACTAAATCTATAAATTGGATTTCATTTTCAGCAGCTTGTTTTCGATGTTCATCACAATCCCTGGCCAGGATTCCACCGTGAATCTTAGGATGCAGGGTTTTTACCCGCCCTTCCATAATTTCCGGAAAACCGGTAACTTCACTGACATATGTAACAGGGATATTTGCATCGATCAGGGTTTTATAGGTTCCTCCTGTCGAAATTAATTCGATACCTAAAGCAGTCAAACCTTTGGCAAATTCAACTATGCCCTGCTTATCTGATACACTTAGAACTGCCCTTAAATCCATTCCAAGGCCCCTCCTTTATAGATTATTTTATTAGTTACTATTCAGGTATTTAAAATTCAGGACTCAAAATAATATCGGTATTCTTCAAGAAAGCCTTGTACATTGTTTAAAATAATTCAGAAGTATGTCTTTTATGCTATATAACAAGTCTTCAAATGTTTTTACCGGTTTTTCCATTCTGATTCCTGTCTTCCATCTCCAGATTCCCAAATAGTTACGCTTGTTATTGTTTAATAAAAACCCTATGACCTTTTATTGCCAACTTGTTGCTTGCCACAAGATTTACAGCCAAAGGGTAAATTCGGTGTTCTTCTTTAAGGATACGCTGAGACAGGGAGTCTTCCGTATCATCATCCAAAACCGGGACTGCTCCCTGTAAGATAATTGGTCCGCTGTCCAAACCCTTATCCACAAAATGTACAGTACACCCACTATATTTAACCCCGTATTCCAAAGCCTGGCGTTGAGCATGCATACCCGGAAAAGCGGGCAAAAGAGATGGATGGATATTTAAGATAGGTATATTAGCCTTTTCGATAAAATTCCCGCTTAAAATTTTCATGTATCCGGCTAAAAGCAATAGTTCTACTCTGCATTCTTTTAACCAACTTAACAGATCCTCTTCCTGGGAAGCTCTATCAGGGTATCCCGCCATTGGAAAAACAACAACAGGTATTCCTTCGCTTTGAGCATACTCCAAAGCTAAAGCATCAGGTTGGTCTGAGCCGACCCCAATAATTTCAATAGGCATATGCCCACTTTTCCATTCCTTTACCAGAGTTTGCAGGTTACTGCCACGTCCGGAAACCAGGACTGCTGTCTTCAATCATATCTCACTCCTCCACCGGAAATAACTTGTCCCAGTAAAAAACAGGTTTCCCCTTGATTTGCAAGTATTTCACTAATCTGGTCCTTAGCCTCGGAATGGATTATCAAGATAAAACCAACACCCATATTAAATGTACGATACATTTCCGCCTGAGCTACCTGGCCCAAGTTTTGGATCAAGTTAAAAATAGGAGGGACTTCCCAGGAACGACTATTAATCTGAACTCCTAAACCTTCCGGCAAGATACGAGGGATATTCTCTGTTAATCCTCCTCCGGTAACATGAACCATACCCAGGATTTTACCACTCGGCAAAAGGGGCAAAATCTTTTTCACATAAATCCGGGTAGGACGCAAAAGGACATCTCCCAAAGGTTCTGCCAGTTCCGGAAAAACGGTATCCAAAGCATAAGATTCAAATATCTTGCGTACAAGAGAATAACCATTGCTATGCAAACCGGAAGAATTTAGTCCCAAAAGAAGATCTCCACTCCGTATTTTTGATCCATTAATCAAATCAGTTTTATTTACTGCTCCTACAGCAAAACCGGCAATATCATACTCATCCTCAGCATAAAATCCCGGCATCTCAGCAGTTTCACCGCCAATTAAAGCACACCCCGCCATTTGGCAGCCTTCAGCTACCCCAGCCACAATTTCAGCGACCCTTTCGGGAATATTTTTGCCTACTGCCAAATAATCTAAAAAGAACAAGGGTTCGGCACCTTGGACCAAAACATCATTTGCACACATAGCAACAACGTCCTGACCAATTGTGTTATGTCTGTTCATTTGAAAAGCCAAACAAAGTTTAGTCCCTACTCCATCAGTCCCGGATACTAACACCGGATCCGAATATTTATTGATATCCAAAGAAAAAAGTCCGCCGAAACCTCCAATTCCACCTAAAACACCCGGACGAAAGGTTTTGGCTACAGCAGGTTTTATCAATTTTACGACTTTATCTCCGGCTTCAATATCAACTCCTGCATCACGATAGGAATATCCCAACACTATATCCCCCTTATTGGTTATTAATATAAATCATAAACAATTAACCATGTATCGTCAATTATACGCATCAAACATTTTACCAAGTATCAAAGTCATGCTAAGCCCATTCTCTTAAAGATGTCAACAACATGCTTTGTATGGTAAGAATAATCAAACAGAAGATCAATTTCTTCTTTAGTTAAATAATTACTGATTTCCTGGTCCCTTTGGACCAGGTCTTTAAAATTCTCCCTGGTTCGCCAGGCCAGCATAGCATTGCGCTGAACCCACTCATAAGCTGTCTCCCTGCTCATTCCCTTGTCAACCAGAGCCAACATTACCCGCTGGGAGAAAATCAAACCACAGACTTTGTCAATATTGGTTTTCATTTGTTCAGGAAATACCTGCAAACCATCGATCAATTCTATCATCTTATGCAGCATATAATCGAGAGCAATGGTGCTATCCGGTAAAATAACCCGTTCAGCAGAAGAATGAGAGATATCCCGTTCATGCCAAAGAACAACATTTTCAAAAGCTACCTGGGCATTCCCCCGGAGCACCCGGGCCAAGCCCGAGATCCGTTCCGGTGTAATCGGATTCTTCTTATGAGGCATAGCCGAGGAACCTTTTTGGCCTTTGGCAAAAGCTTCCTCTACTTCATGCACGTCAGTTCTCTGCAAATTTCTCAACTCTGTGGCAACTTTATCCAGGGAGCTGGCAATACACGCTAAAGTGCTTGCATAAAAAGCATGCCGGTCACGCTGAATGATTTGAGTAGAAACAGGAGCTGGTTTCAAGTTTAACTGTTGGCAAGCCCATTCTTCGACTTGGGGGTGTACATTAGCAAACGTTCCCACGGCCCCGGAAATCTTACCTACCCTGATTTCCTCACGCGCAAACAGCAAACGTTGTTTTTGACGGATCATTTCATCATACCAAAGGGCAAATTTCAAGCCCAAAGTTATAGGCTCAGCATGAATGCCATGAGTCCTGCCCATCATCAGGGTATCCCGATGTTCTTTGGCCCTGCGGGCCAAAACCTTAATTAAATTATCGATTTTAGCAAGCAATATATCCGTGGCTTCAACCAACTGCAACGATAAAGCAGTATCCAGCACATCTGAGGAAGTCATACCCATATGAATATATTTGGCTTCATCTCCGACATTTTCGGCAACATTGGTCAAAAAAGCAATCACATCGTGCCGGGTAACTTCTTCAATTTTTTTAACCCTTTCCCAACTAAAAGCTGCTTTCTCCCTGATGATTTTTACAGCCTCCTCAGGTATTTTACCTATTTTTGCCCAACCTTCACAAGCAGCAATTTCAACTTTCAGCCATAAAGCCAAACGATTTTCATCAGTCCATACTTTTCCCATTTCGGGAAGGGTATAACGTTCTATCATTAATTAATCACCTTTCTATCCACTTACTTTTAAAGCTTTTTCTTAAGTTTATCCTGAATGACACCGTCCTTAGCCTCAATTTCAGCAGCCATTTTCATTCTGTGATTCTTTAGTCTTTGCCTTAAACTTTGATCATCCTGAGCTAAAATTTGGGCTGCCAGGATTCCTGCGTTCCGGGCTGCTCCTATCCCAACTGTAGCTACAGGAATACCGGGAGGCATTTGTACTATGGAATAAAGAGCGTCTACCCCTTCCAGGGCACCACCCCGCATAGGTACTCCAATAACAGGCAAAATGGTTGCTCCGGCTATAACACCAGGCAAATGTGCAGCCAATCCAGCCGCAGCAATAATCAACTTGCCCCCTTGATCTTCAAATTGTCTGACCCAATTCAGGGTACGCTCAAGGGTCCGATGTGCCGAAGAAACCTTGACCTCATAGAGGATGTCAAAATAAACTAGAATATTCAATGTCTCTTCCATTACTAGAAAATCTGAATCACTGCCCATTACTACCCCCACAGGTATCATACCAGTATAAACCCCCTTAAGGCCTGATGCTTCCAAAGCACGACTTGGCATCAATCTTCAACTAAATAAAAACCAAAAAACCCAGCTGTAGAATTCCCTCAAATAATACAAAGGAATCTACCCGCATAGGTTTTTATATTCAATTTTTAATTTTGGTTATTATTAGTCTATTTTATTGTACAAGATTGGTCTGTGAAGGTCAAGAAATAAAAGCAAAGAAGCATCTGCTACATTTCAACAGATGCACCATCTCTTTATCCAATTGTGAGACCCCCGTTTCTCCAAGTGGGGGTGATTCCCCGTACTCTGCTTCGCCGGGGATAGACTCCCCCGCCGAAGTCCCGATGTTCAAGTTCAGTTGAACGAGTTCATTTGATTTCGGTTAACTTGCGGTTACGCAAAAACAATCCCATGTCAATTCCTACCATCACCATGTTTAATGTATAAAGATATATAACATTATCAAAATTATAAAATATTTTATGCAGAATACCGGCAATATAACCGATAAAAACTACAAATAAGAAAATAAAGCTTTTTCCTTTGACTGACTTTGATGTATATGATCTGTAAATTGAGAACGGCCAGGCGACCCCAAAACAAATCAGCATTATTATTTCAAAGATGCTCATTCAGAATGTTTACCCTTTCCCTTTTCCCCCACTGCAAGCTTGCTTAGTAATAGCTCTCCATTGTCTTAATCAAATTATATGTCATATCATTAAAAGGTACAGGAATATTCATTGTTCTGCCCATTTTGACTATAACATTAGTGAGGGTTTCGATTTCTGTTTTAATTTTTCTTTCTATATCCTGAAGGGTGGAAGATCTGTGGTCACAAGTAGAGGGGATTAATTCAGAATAAAATTCCTTCTTATAGCTTTCGGTATCTTCCCAATAGGTTCTGTAGCCGGCAGCTGTCATAACCTCAAAAATCTCATCAATTACCTTATCCATTATATATAGGGAATACTTGTTTTCAGTCAGCTTGCCATACTTTACATCTAATATAGCACCCAATGGATTCAATGTACAGTTATAAAGCATTTTTGCCCACAAGGCCTTTTGAATATCATCCGTAATTTCACTGGGAATTCCGCCATCGCTAATCGCTTGGGCAAGAGGTTTAACATATTCGGAACTTCTTCCATATAAACTGCCAATAAGTATGGGTGCAGCATGTCCTTTAACTTCACTGATGTTTAGTTCCGGCCGGCAGAAAGCTGTGATAATCCGCGCAGAGTAAATCTGATCTTTAGTAAAATATTTTAAGAAAGTTTCATCAGTACCGTAACCATTTTGAAAGATAACTATCTTGCCTTCCTCTTTCAAAATATTTTTGTGTTTAGCTAAATCTTCCGCTATTTGAGAGGAAATAGTAGTCTTGGTACAGATAAGAACATAGTCATACATATTACCGGCTTGAATATCTCCTTGAATATTTTCAAGTTTCTCGAAGACATTCACCCGACCGGCAGGAATAATTATTTCCCTGAATAATCCCCTTCTGACTATCCCTTTCTCTTCGATAGCTTCCCTGGTTTCTTTCCTGTCAACAATATCTAGTTTCCAGCCGACATCATATAACGAAGCCCCAATACCAAGACCTACCGCGCCAGCGCCAATTATAAGTACATTCATAATATCTATCCCTCTTTCCAAAAATTCCATTTCCGAAAAATGATCTTGAAATTATGGTACTCGTTTGCATACTGAACAGTATGTATGTCACAATAATATAATAACATCATCACCTAGCCGATGTCTAGATCTGGAATTTAACAAACCGCTTCCTATCGAGGAAAGCGGTCTCAGGGCCCGGAATATTGACTATTAACCTTTTATCTGACCCAAACAAATCTCTGATTGTCTGCTGACAAGATTTCGGCCCAGGATACCGGAAATATAGTATCCTGCATCCAATAAACAAGGAAAGCTAATTCCAGTATCCAAACCCATTTCGTGCAGCATGTAAACAACATCTTCCGTCGCCACATTTCCCGCGGCATTATGAATAAAAGGACATCCTCCCAGACCGCCAACCGAAGTTTCGATAATTTCAAACCCTGCTTGGATACCAGCCAGTACATTTGGCATTCCCAGCCCTTTTGTATCATGGATATGCAGTCCAAACTCTCCTTGCGGATATCTGTTCCTGATTTCCCGGCATATTTCATAAACCTGGCGTGGATTGCCAAGTCCGGCAGAATCAGCAAGCGTAATTTCCCGAATTCCCATTTTAAGTAAATTCTCAACCATAAAACTAATTTGATCAATATTCAGCTTCCCTTCTATGGGACAACCGAAAACCATTGACAAATCTATCCTGGTTATTGTATTTTCTTTCGCTGCAAAATTGAGAATCTCTTCCATTTCCCGGAGTGATTCCTTACGGGTTTTATTGCTATGCCGAAGATTCATTGTTTCACTGGCCGATACATTTACCACAACAGTTTTCACACCAGCCTGAATAGCCCGTTTTACCCCGTTCAGATTAAAAGCCAGGGCACTAAAATTAACATCCGACGTAATTGAGAGCAATTTCCAAAGTTCCCCGGCATCACTCATTTGCGGCACAGCCTTGGGATTTACAAAAGAGGTAGCCTCAATATTCTTCAGGCCTGTTTTTACCAGCAATTGTATGAATTTAATCTTATCAGCGGTAGACAGAAGCTGTTTTTCGTTTTGCAAACCATCTCTTGGACCTACTTCCCGAATGACAACCTTATTAGGCAAAGACATTGTTTCCATAATTAGTTTTATCCTCCACTAAAGTCTCTTTATGTAACTTGTAACTAAACAGTTAATTTTAATTTTACACTTTTAAATACATGATAACAAGAATTGAAGCTTCATCCGGGCGCACATGATTTAAGGGATTGGAAAACATCTAATTTCTCATCCCGTGAGACCCCCACTTCTCCAAGTGGGAAGGACAGGATTAATTATAAATATTTTTTATTAATTATACATAATCAGGATCAAGGAAATTAAAGCGATTATTATCGGCTGGTGGATTAAATAGATTGCCAGTGAATTCCTGCTAATTAATGATAGATATTTATTTTTATAGTCAAAAGTAAAGATACTCTGTCTTTTATAATAAAATAGCTTATAAACCAAGACGCCCAAAATAAATACTGATAAATAGGGAACAAGGGGATAATAATCGAGTGTGGCAAATCCACTGTACATTATACCAAAAGGAAGCAGCAAACCCGTCTCAGCCAGGACATGTTTAACAGGTATGGCTGCAAAAGCGAAAATGACTGTCATCAAAAACAAAAAGATATTATTAATTCTCTTCAGAACCGGAAAAAGAGCCATACCCACTCCTAATAAATGCAGTATCCCGAATCGCGTATACTGCTCCCCGAAAAGAATATATGTGACGAGAGTAATAGCCATCCCGAACAAGAATACTTTGATACCCCTTCTTACAGTACCCTTACTGAAACCACTGCTTATCCCGGCAAGAAAAATAAATAACAAAGCAGATATTTTACCCTCCCAAAACCAAAATCCGCTCTGATACTTAATGTTTATCCCAACATAATTATTTAAATCAAATACTGTATGAAAGGTAATCATCAGAATTATAGCCAGGGTCCTTAATAAATCTAATTCCCAAATTCGTCTGTTGCCCATTTCATTTTACTAACTCCATTTAATTTACTTACATGTTAAAATAAAATTGGTGGTTGTTATCAATCATTCATTGTATAACTTAGTTCGCTCTTAGTGTCAGTATTCTCCTTTGCAAGTATGCTCACAACGAGCAGTAATAATATATATGGATATTATTACTGATGCGATTATTGCAGCGGGATATTCAGATGATTCAGGTGCAATAGCCGCATTCATATTGGCCCTGGCATCTTATATAACTGAAGAGCACAGAAGTAAGACGAAAGATTTTCTGGCAGACAGGAAGTAATGGCATTGCCGCATCAGGTTAAGAATGATATAAAAAACGAGGCAAAACCCGCCTCGGTCCTTTATTGTCTTTCAACATCTGAAATTATATATTCGTAGCCGTGTAGACCCCTATAATACTCTGGGTATATGCTACTTCCACCGTCATCCGACATTCCCATGCATCGCTGCTTATCGAGCTTGGCTTTTCTGCTCTCCTAGTGTCGGAGCGTCTTAGCCCTGAAAATATCGAGACCACTCTGAAAACGCATGCACATCTTTACCTAAATAAACATGGGGAGGTTGCCTCCAAACTGGAAGATTTAGAGGGTGAGAATTTCGAGGCTGCCTCATCGGCTAACGTCTCGGAACTTGAGAAAAAAATCGGAGGTCTCGAAGAATAGGACGATTTTGGTACGGTTGGTAAAAGTGAAAGCCCGTAAGCCCCCTATTGGCAAGTGGTTTACAGGCTTTTTGTTCACTATTCCCACTCAATCGTCCCGGGAGGCTTGGAGGTAATATCATAAACAACCCGGTTAACCCCATGGACTTCATTGACGATCTTGTTGGAAATCTTGCCCAACAGATCATAGGGCAAATGGGCCCAATCCGCCGTCATGGCATCATCACTGGTAACAGCCCTTAGAATGATCGGATAAGCATAGGTACGCACATCACCCATCACCCCAACACTCTTAATCGTGGGCAGAACGGCAAAATACTGCCATACATCCCTATTAAGGCCGGCCTGACGAATTTCATCAAGGAAAATGGCATCTGCTTCACGGAGAATATTCAGTTTTTCAATGGTCACTTCACCTAAAATCCGAATTGCCAGTCCCGGCCCGGGAAATGGTTGGCGCCAAACAATTTCCTCAGGTATACCTAACTCTGTCCCAACTTCCCGTACTTCATCTTTAAAAAGCGTCCGCAAAGGTTCTATCAATTCAAATTCCATATCTTCCGGCAAACCCCCTACATTATGGTGGCTTTTAATATTATGGGAAGTATCTGTGCCGCTTTCCACAATATCCGGATAGAGGGTTCCCTGAACAAGAAAATCCACTTTTCCCAACTTTCGTGCTTCATCTTCAAAAAGCCGGATAAACTCATTGCCAATTGCTTTGCGCTTGGCCTCAGGGTCTGTGGTACCTGCCAGCTTAGCCATAAATCTTTCGCGGGCGTCTACAAATACCAAGTTCAGATGAAATTGTTCAGTAAAGGTCTTTTTTACCTGTTCGGTTTCATTTTTACGCATGAAACCGTGGTCTACGAAAACACAGGTTAGTTTATCCCCTATTGCCCGGTGCAGTAAAACAGCAGCTACCGAAGAATCTACGCCTCCGCTCAAGGCACAAAGCACCTTGCGGTCACCTACCAAAGAACGGATCTGGGTTATCTGGGCTTCAATAAAGGAATCCATTGTCCATTCTCCCCGACAGCCACAGATATCATAGAGAAATTTCTTCAGCATTGTTTGCCCATCGGGAGTATGTTTAACTTCCGGATGGAACTGGACTCCATAAAAACCTCTCTGCTCATCCATCATAGCCGCAACCAGAGTATGTTCAGTATGAGCTGCTAAAACAAATCCTTCGGGGAGATTGCCTATGGAATCGCCATGACTCATCCAGCATTGCCTTTGCCCGCCCAGGCCGCCCCAAATTCCTGCTTCCTTATCTACGGTTAATTGTGTTTTGCCATATTCCCGTACTCTAGGCTGTTCTACAGTTCCGCCTAATTGAATACTCATCAATTGCATGCCATAGCAGATTCCTAAAATCGGAATTCCCAAATTATAAATTCCCGGATCAACTAACGGAGCGTTAACTTGATTAACACTGGCCGGTCCGCCCGAAAATATAATCCCTTTAGGATTACGGGCTTTAATCTCTGCCAGTGGTGTTTTATAAGAAATCATTTCCGAATAAACGCGAACTTCCCGTACCCTGCGGGCAATCAATTGATTATATTGTCCACCAAAATCAAGAACAAGAACTACTTCCTGCAACATCTTCATCACCATTCCTTAATCTTTACATAAATGCTTTTCCTCTAAAAGATATAGGCTTGGCCTTAATTAGTCAAGCAGCAACAGTTTAATTTCAGCCACTTTTAAATTAAAAAACACTTAACTCATTATCAAGCAAGTGTTTTCATCCATATTAATATAATTTACTTACCTATTTTCATAAACTTCTCTTTTCAGGATTCCAATATACGGCAAATTCCGGTAATGCTCATTATAATCCAAGCCATACCCGACAACGAATTCGTCCGGGATCAAAAATCCCTTGTAGTCAGGTGTGACTTCTGTTTTGCGTCGGTAAGGTTTATCCAACAAAGTAACAATTTTAACACTCAACGGATTGCGTGTCAATAAATTTCCTTTCAGATATTTAAGAGTCAAACCTGTATCGATTATATCCTCAACAATAAGAATATGAACATCCTCCACATTGCGCTCCAGATCTTTAAGAATCCGGACTACACCTGAGGATTCTGCCGAAAATCCATAACTTGAAACAACCATGAAATCATAAAATATCGGTATTTTGATCTTCCGGATCAGATCAGACATAAAGGGAACCGATCCTTTAAGAATTCCCAATACCAATAGTTTTTTACCTGTATAATCCTGAGTAATCCTGGTCCCTAATTCAGCAACACATTCCTGCAGTTTTTCCTTGGTGACCAGTACACTTTCAATATCCCGCTCCACAACTATTCCTGCCTCTCTAACGACTATTTATGCAAAAGCAATTATATCAAAAGGCCTCCCTCTCTGCAAACTAATATTTGTTAACTCCTGCCACTTACTCAAGTCTGTTGCTTTACTTATTATATGTCAGGCGCCGGGATACTAATCTTTTCACCTATATCCTTAAACTGCAGAGTCATGCTCATCGGTTCATCTTTCTCTTTGTTTTTAGCCTGAATAATTGCTTTAACTACTGTTTTCTGCGACTTGGATATAAATAAAGTATAGGAAAAATCCTTCCAAAACTCCTCCATTATTTGATTCTGTACACTTGGTTGAAAATCACAAATCCAGACCTTTTTCCCGTCCAATTTTTGCCGACCGCTAAGCTTAACATCTCCAAGTTCCTTGAACTGGAGTGAAGACAACGGATCCAATTCGGCTAAGAATACTTCTTGGACAGCCGGCGTACTATTAAAGCGGACCCAGTTTTTTGTAAGAGGATCCTTGCTGTAAAGAGCATCTCCAATCAGGACCATCTCTGTTTCACTTCCTACAAGTTGTCCGGTGATCCTAACGTTTCCACTCCCCTTTTCTCCCTGAATCTGAGTCAGCACACGGTCTTTTCCGTCAACCCATTGATGCTGACTGACACTATAGCGGAAAGATGTTGCATTATAAAGCCCTTCCAAACCGGTTGTAACTAATTTAACGGGATCAGGCTGCCGGAACTGATGTCCCAAAAAACCTCCAATTATAATAGTTACAATTATCACAGGCAGAAGCAGTTTTTTCTTTCTCATCTTTTACCTCCCGGCAGAATTCCTTATCAAACCTTATGTTGCTATTGATTACACTATTCCATAATATAAGAAAAAATCGAGTAGGGAGGATTTTCTCCTCCCTCTCACACCACCTAGCATGCGGATCCGCACTAGGCGGTTCAATTCAAATAGTAATCCACACAACTAATGAGTCCTCGCTTTGCGAGGATTTCTTTT